>DTXE01000040.1 GCA_012962595.1 Syntrophaceae bacterium
AATTGACAAGAGAGGTCTTTGTCCGTAAATTTAACAACTTAATTGGGGATTAAAGGTAGTAAGAAGAAGGTGAGGAAAATGGTGAAATGGAATCGAGAAAGAGGGGTACTTGAGAGCCAACGTTTAAGAGCCTGGGAATATAAACTTATAGATACCCCAGAACCTAATCTCTACCGGGATGTGTTCCCTTATCATGAGGTCTGTCGGATAGACTTTGATCACAAGCTCCTTCCCATATGTCCGGCTAAAGAGATGTGGATCACCGATACTACCTTTAGGGATGGACAGCAGTCGCGGCCTCCCTATTCGGTAGAACAGATAGCAGATATATTTGACCTTCTACACCGACTGGGCGGACCAAATGGGGTAATAAGACAGACCGAATTTTTCCTATACAGCCGTAAGGATAAAGAATCTGTGGAGAAATGCCTAGAGAAAGGATACGCATATCCAGAGATTACCGGTTGGATTAGAGCCACCGAACCTGATTTGAAACTGGTTAGGGAAATGGGCCTTAAAGAAACCGGTATTTTAACCTCTGTATCTGACTACCATATCTTTCATAAACTGAAATTGACCAGAAAAAAGGCTATGGATAGCTACCTAAGGCTGGTTCAATGTGCATTGGATTTGGGAATAACCCCTAGGTGCCATTTTGAGGATATAACCAGGGCAGATATGTATGGGTTTTGTATACCGTTTGCCATCGAGTTGATGAGGCTTAGGGAAACTACTGGCATTAATATCAAAATCAGGCTTTGTGACACCCTAGGTTATGGGGTCCCCTATCCTGGAGCAGCATTGCCTAGAAGTGTCCCCAAACTGGTTCGAGCCATGATTGATGAAGCAGGGGTTCCTGGTGAGCTATTGGAGTGGCATGGGCATAATGATTTTCACAAGGCCCTTATCAATACTAGCACCGCTTGGCTATATGGCTGTAGTAGTGCTAATGGTACTCTACTTGGTGTTGGCGAGAGGACAGGAAATGCCCCTATCGAGGGACTAGTCATGGAGTATATGGGCTTAATGGGGCAGAATAATGGTGTGGACACTACAGCCATCACAGATATTGCACATTACTTTGAAAAGGTGCTGGGTTACCGGATTCCCCATAATTACCCATTTGTAGGGTCCGATTTCAACGCTACCAGCGCAGGAATCCATGCAGATGGCATCATCAAAAACCACGAAATTTACAATATCTTTGATACCGAGAGGATTCTAAAAAGACCCATGAGTATTATTATCACAGATAAATCGGGTAAGGCTGGCATAGTTCATTGGATAAATAGCCGCATACTTGAGCCCCAAGGTAGGGCTTTCATTGATAAAAGACATCCTGGTATTACCCATGTTTATAAATGGATTATGAAACAGTACGATGAGGGAAGAACCACATCTATCTCCCACGAAGAGATGGGGAGAATAGTTAGAAAATACCTTCCCGAACTGTTTGTGTCAGAATTTGAGAGACTTAAACAGAAGGCCTATGGGCTTGCTGCCCATCTGGTTGAAGAAATCATAGAATTAGAGGGCATTAGGTCTATGAAACCTAAGATCCAGGAACCCATACTGACAGACTTTCTGGAAACGAATCCATTTATTCAATTTATCTATATCACGGATATCCAGGGTAAGAAGATTACAAAGAATATTACACACATAGAGGATAGGGCCAAGTATGAGACATTCAAACTGGGCGAGGATCTATCTGATAGGCCCTGGTTTATTGGTCCTATAAAAGACGGCAAAATTCATGTAACCGATTTTTACACCTCCCGCTTTACCGGAGCCCTGTGTATTACGGTTTCTGGCCCCATCAGAGATAAAAAGGATGAGATTATAGGTGTCTTGGGAATTGATATAAGGTTTGAAGACTTAGCTAAGATGGAAGAAAATGGCGATATATAGATGGATATTCAGATGGCCGGTTTATAGCCTTCTGCTATCATCGCTCATTGCCTGCGCGGGGCCAGCAAAAAGGGAAGTTTATCCAAAACCGAAACCTGAGGTTCCCACACAGCGCCCTTATGTGGTCTTTGGCAAGAAATATTATCCTCTAAAATCCGCCGATAGGTTTGAGGAAAAGGGATTGGCTTCATGGTATGGTTCCGAATGGCACGGACGCAAGACATCAAGTGGCGAAATCTACAACATGTATGAGAGGACGGCGGCCCACAGGATTCTACCCATGGGAACCTATGTAAGGGTAAGGAACCTAAAGAACCATAAAGAAACCATCGTCAGAATAAATGACAGGGGTCCTTTTGTAAGGGGTCGAATCATTGATTTATCTTATGCAGCGGCTAAAGATATTGGTATAGTGGGAGCAGGGGTTGCACCAGTTAAAATCGTCGCTTTGGGCAAACCAGTGAAATACCATAGGGATGATGAGATCTATACCGCATACAAACAGCCTCAAAGCTATTATGTGGGAGATTTTACCATCCAGGTAGGGGCTTTTAGAAACAAGGAGAATGCTCAGAAATTAAGGGATAAGCTGTCTAATAAGTACCAGGATGTGTATATTACTCTCTTTAGTAAAGGCACAGAAACCTTTTTCATGGTACGGGTTGCTCAATATAATGATCTTCGCCACGCTATGGAGGCTAGAGATGAGCTTGTAAGGGAGGGATTTTCTGACGCCTTCGTGGTAGCAAGATAAAACTTTATTTCTGAGCATTAATTTTATTTCTTAAAACACCGGAGGTTTTGAATACCACCACCTTCCTAGCCTTTAACTCCAGGGTTTCTTGTGTTTGAGGATTACGGCCTCTCCTTGGCCCCTTGCTTCTTACTATAAATTTACCAAAACCACTGATTAACACATTATCCCCACTGGCTAATGTGTCTTTAATTATTTCCAGCAAAATTTCTACCGCTTCTCTTGACTTGACCTTGCTTAAACCTGCCTTTTCATAAACCTGAGTTATTATCCTTTCTTTAGTGAGAGCCATACCTTACTCCTTAATTAATGAATACCCATTCATAGGGCCCTAATATGCCCTAAGGGAATATATTATGTCAAGTATTTTATTATCTATATCTAGCAAAGGATTAAGGACTCATTTGCTCATTTATATGCCAGGGATTTCTGTCATTATTTTTACATTAGCCTCCTTCTTCAAATTCATAAGCCATTCTTCAAGAATTTTTTGAGTTTTCTGGAAAAGCAGTCTTTCCTTAAAACTCTCCCTTTGTGGAATAAACATATCTTCGGTTACATCTTCCTTTTCCTTAAGCTGGAAGATAAGATAACCTTGGGGAAGTTTATAGACCTTGTGAGGGTATGGATTCTTATAGGTTAGTAAAAATGCCTCTTGTTTGACATCTTGAAGGTTCCCGATCTTGGGGATAAGGTTCAAATACTTAAAGAAACCGGTTTCCTCCACATTTAGGTTGTAGTCTTCAGCTAACTCATGGATATCCCTACCTTGGACCATAGCCTTAAACATCTCTTGGGCGTGCTCCAGGGCCTTTTCCTCAGATTTTTCATTTATGAGGTCTTCCTTTACTTCTCGATATATAGCCTCCACATCTGGTATATGGGACTCCCTTTTATCCAGAACCTGAATGACAAAGTAGCCATGTGGAAGTTCAAGAATATGGCTTATTTCTCCTTTGTTCAGTGAGAAGGCGGCGTTAGCAAACTTTCGGTCAAATGGCTTCGGAGGCTCATTTTGTTTGAAGAAATCAGTTTCTTGGAAAGATAAATCGAAAGTTTCTGCAACCTTTTTCAAGTCTTGTGTCATAATCAAGTCTTTGTAAATCTCCCGAATTCTTTGGAAGGCCAGTTGCTTGGCCTGGTTCCTCTTTTCTTCTGCCGAATCCACCTGGTCTTCAAAGTCCTCGAATTGTAAACCTATGTAGCCTACCCTAACCTGTGGGGGGATCCTATAGTCCTCCTTATGTTTGCTGTAGTAGATAGATACCTCTTCATCCGAAACTTGGACTTCCTTCGCATACATGGAGGGTCTAAAGACCACGAAACTTAAATTAACCCTCTGATTTTGATGTCTATAGGCAGCAAATGCCTCTTCATCCGAGACCTTAGTAAAACCCGATATAAAATTGGCTATTTTAGATACTAGAATACTCCTCCTTTGAGCCTCCTCAAAATTACCGGGTGTCATATGATTGGCCTCCAGTACCCTCAAGTACAGTTCTTCATCAAATTTCCCTTCCCTTTGAAATGCAGGGTAACTTGCTATCTTTGCCCTAAGCTCATCTTCCCTTACGCCCATACCAATTCTCTTAGCTTCCCACAGCATCAGCCTTTCGTGGATCAGACTATTAAGGGCTTGCTGTTCTAAATTAAGGGCCTTGATCAAACCTTCTGAGAAGTTTTCTTTGAATTGATCCCTATAAATCTGGACCAGATTCCGGTAGGCTTCGCGATATTCCTTGACGGTTATAGGCTTGCCGTCTACGTAGGCCACAGTCACTAATTTCTCCTCTCTATAACTCTGAATGCCCCAGAATATGAAAACTACCACAATGGCAGAGAGGGCGATTTTGATGAGCCACGATTTGGCATGTCTTCTCATGAAACTGAGCATATATTCCTAACCCTATCTACATTTTCGGATTTAAATATATCAAAGCACGATATGTACTGGTTTTACCTGTTTTTCGGTCTTAATTCCCACCGATGAAGAGCAATGAGCACATAGATATTCGTACATATCTCCATCAGGAAGGACAAGGAGAAGCCTCTTTCGAACAGGGACCGCCTCTTTGCATCGAGGACAATAGAGGGCTGTGGCCTCAAACTGCTCAAAATCAGGCCTTTCTGTATTTGGTGCACGCATGATTCCGCCTCCTCTAACTCATGCAAAGGATAATTATCTTTACCTCCGTTGTCAAGTTAATGCCCTTTTGGTATTCTATATTTAGCTTGCCTTCCAGCGGTTTTTAATATAGAAAATCCTTAAAAAATTATGCCTAAAGAATTTATTCTATGTATTTTGGCCTACTTAATGGGCTCCATCCCCACAGGGGTAATAATCTCAAGGAAATTTAGCAATATCGATATTCAAACTGAGGGTAGTCGAAATATCGGTGCCACCAATGTAGCCAGACTCTTAGGAAAGAGGTTTGGGACCCTGACCTTATTAGGTGATATTATAAAGGGATCTATCCCTGTGGTTTTGGCACTGTGGTTGATAGGCACAGGTAACCTTAAGACCGATATATGGATTTCTCTGGTTGCCCTATTTTCCGTAGTAGGTCATATGTATTCCATATTCCTTGGGTTTAGAGGTGGAAAAGGAATTGCCACTAGTGCAGGGGTTTTTCTGGTACTCTCTCCCTCGGCAGTCTTAGTAGATATTTTGATCTTTTTGCTAGTATTACTAAAATGGCGTATAGTCTCTTTAGGATCTCTTTGTGCTGCTCTATGTATGCCTATTTTGATAGCCCTATTTACCGATTCCAAGATTTTTATTCTCTTGGCAGTGACTATTGCTGCCCTTATATTTTTCCGTCACCGTGAAAATATAGAAAGACTGCTCCGTGGAGAAGAGAGGAGATGGGGTACTCCTAAAGCTTCCTGATCTTTACCTTATTTCTTCTTTCTCGCTTGGATAGCCTTTTAGGTGAACCCTTCTTCTTCGTACCTATCCTACTTGGACGCTGGTTATACTCCTCTATGCCTTTTATATATGAGTAAAAGGCAATTTCCATCCTCATCTCGAAGTCACGAGAATTTATAATTGCAGCACCATGCCTTTGAGAAAAATCAGCTACTTCATGATCAGAAGTTACAACCACGATTCGTTCTCGCTCTTTAGCTGCAATGCGCTTGATTATATCATCAGCCTTTTCGCCGTATCTTGAAAATATGATATTGATACCCCTCTCTTTCTCTTTAGCTTCATGTGGATTTTCTGACCTCCATCCATCAAAAACCACAGTAATGGGGTGTCTCTTAATCTTCTGATATTGAGAAAGCCTTTTGATAAGTTCCTCTCTTCCCCTCTGAAGGTCTAAGGCATCTATGGTACTTAATGAAGGCGATTGCCTAATTAGATTATATCCGTCTATCACGATATGTATGGCCATAATTTCACTTTACCCCAAAATATTCTGAATAAAAAATATCATAAATGGACCCTCTTGAAAAGAGGAGCTTATTTATAGTGAACGTCATTCAAAATTCTCTTGCTTTTTGGCAGCTACCTGGTAGAAAATAGAGAATGAGAGAAGAATCACTTTTTGCATAAGGGGATATGAAGGTACTATTAACCACTCTGGGCAATATGGTGATAGCCATCATTTTTGCTGGTATATTTACAAAGTCTACTATAGCCAAGGAGATACCTCTTCCAAAACCATATTATGAAGGTGAAAAATCGGTGGAGGAGGCCATAAAATCAAGAAGAACTATTAGAAGTTTTAGTTCTCAGGTACTAACCCTTACTCAATTATCGCAGATACTATGGGCTGCTGATGGTATAACCGCTGATCGGGGATACATTAAGCTGAGGGCTGCTCCCTCAGCAGGGGCCCTTTACCCTTTGGACATATTTATAGTGGTGGGTGAAAATGGCGTTAAAGATATAGATGCTGGTGTATATCACTACATACCCCATGGTCACCTCTTAAAAATGGTAAGAAAAGGGGATGTAAGGGTAGGGGTAGCAAAGGCAGCTTTACATCAGATGTGGATGGCGGAGGCCCCTGCCATTATGATCATTACCGGAGAATATAAGAGATGTACCAGAAAGTATGGAGAGAGGGGTATACCTTATACCTATATTGAGGCAGGGCATGTGGGACAGAATATATTCCTTCAGTGTGAGACACTGGGTCTGGGGGCTGGTATCGTGGGGGCATTTCACAATGATGAGGTAATCAAAGTTCTAGGGATTGATAAACGCCACGACCCTATAACTATTATGCCTGTGGGTTATGAGAGGTAGGAACTTACCACAGTTTACTGACTGAAAAGGTTTTAGTGTAAAAGTGAGGATACTCAATGGGATCGAACAGTACTATTAGATTACATACGTTTCTGATCGCCCCAAGGCTTCCTCTTTAGACCCATGCATCTCATGTAATCTTTCTAGCAAGCATTTAGATATGTCGAATATGAGGCCCCCGATATTCTCCACGGTATCATTTTGTAATTTTGAGGCATTCCAACGCAGGACATCACCCAAGGCCTTAAGTTTGTTCACCTCAGGATATAAGGCATTATATTCCTCTGTCTCCATTCGCTCAGACCCTCCTTTATGGTATTAAACCTCAAACTCTTCAGGCTCAGGAACCATGATACCTCGCCAGTGATCTAGCTTTGCTTTAAGGGCACTAATCTGTGCTGACACCCATTGTTTGGCCTCATCAGAAGTAGGCAACGTTTGGCTAATGGTGCTTTCCGTGCCCTCCCCCAAGTTCCATTCCTCATTTTCTTGAGTTATTGAGGCTGAGGGAAATATATTGGATCTTGGGAAATCTCCTGCATCTAAGACCTCAATTGTGGCCTTGATTGAACCATCCGCATTTTTCCAATAGGTGGCCTGTAACTTCATTTCTGGCCTCCTTTAAACATCAATTGAATTAGTTGAATAATGCAATCTATGTCCGTATGTCAAGGAAAATCTCACAGGAAGTGGTGAAAGAATAAAAAAACCTTGACACCGAATATGAAGTTATATATAGGCAGTATCAAATACAATTTTGTTCTTTACAATTTGGTTTGTGGAGTAGGTGCCATTTGGGATTAAAAGGGAATCCCGTGAAAGTCGGGAACTGCCCCGCAACTGTGATCGGAACGAAATCCACTAAATTAGGGGATAGGGATTAGGAGTTAGGGGTTAGTAATTCCTAAAAACCTAAACCACCTTTAATTTAAACCACTGGGTAAATGTGAGAAGCTTAGCGATTATTTTAACTAACCACTAATCGCTATTCGCTAATCACTGCCAAATGTGGAAGCACATTTGGTCTGGGAAGGGGTGGAGAGTAGGAAGCCGTAAGTCAGGAGACCTGCCTAACTTCAGACTCTTTAAAACCCTTCGAGGGAGAGGGTGGAGAGGAAGAAATCTCAAGCCCCAACCTTTTAAGGGTTGGGGCTTTTTATTTTAGTTATTCCCTTTAAATGTTACAGAAAAAATCAAAGATAATCTTCATAATAGGCGGAGCAAGAAGCGGCAAGAGCCAATATGCCTTAACCCTTGCTACATCATGGGGAGGAAGAAAGGCCTATCTTGCTACGGCTCAGCCTCTCGATCAGGAAATGCTTCAGAGGATTGAGAAGCACCGCCAAATGCGGGGAGAAGATTGGACGGCTATAGAGGAACCTTTAGCTATACGGCAGGTTTTAAAGGAAATAAGTGGGCTATATGATGTGGTACTTTTAGACTGTATTACCCTTTGGATATCCAATCTTCTGACTAATCATGAAGAAAAACAATCTGTCATAATCAACGAAATAGAAAATTTGGCGCAAAGTGCTGGGAAATTTAAGGGTCGATTAATTATAGTCTCCAATGAAGTGGGTATGGGAATTATACCTGAGAATGAATTGGCCCGACTTTTTCGAGATTTGGCGGGATACGCAAATCAGAAAATAGCAGAGGTAGCGGATGAGGTAATCATGATGGTTTCGGGAATCCCTCTAAAACTAAAGTGGTCAAGAGGCAATAACATCTGATGAAACATGACCTTCAGTGACAAACAAATTCAAATGACCAAAATTCAAAAGATTAAACATCTTGGATTTATTTGAGATTTGGAGCTTGGAATTTTAGTTAATGAAACAGGAGCTGCTGTTTTCACATGAGCAAGTTAAAGGATGTACTTGGCAGAATACAGCCTATCAACATGGAGTATTACTTCAAGGCCCAGGAAAGGCTAGATAATCTTACCAAACCCAAAGGAAGTCTTGGAAGGTTAGAGGAATTTGCTAAAAGGTACGTAGCCATAAGGGGAAATCTACGGCCACGGATAGAGAAAAAGGCCATTTTGGTATTTGTGGGGGATCATGGCGTGACGGAGGAAGGGGTTAGTGCTTACCCCAAAGAGGTTACTCATCAGATGGTTCTCAATTTTTTGGATGGAGGAGCAGGAATCAATGTAATAGCCAGGCATGTGGGATGTGAGGTGAAGGTGGTTGATATAGGGGTGGATTATAACTTTGAACCTACATGGGGCCTTATTTCAAAAAAGGTCGCTTATGGAACGAAAAATATCACGTTGGGGCCAGCTATGCAGCGTGAACAGGCCCTTCAAGCCTTAGATGTGGGTATAGAGATTGTCCAGCAATGTGTTTCAGAAAAGATAGACATTATTGGCACAGGCGATATGGGGATAGGTAACACCACCGCAAGTAGCGCCATTACTGCTGTAATAACAGGAAGGCCCGTAGAGGAAGTTACTGGAAGAGGTACAGGGATAGATGATGAGACTTACTTAAGGAAAATTGAGGCTATCAAGAAGGCCATAGAGATTAACAGGCCTGATCCATCTGATCCCATTGATGTGCTTTCCAAGGTAGGTGGCCTCGAAATTGCCGGGATTGCTGGATCCATCGTGGGAGCAGCAGCTAACCGGATTCCGGTAGTGATAGATGGCTTTATTTCAGGTACCGGGGCCCTCATTGCTACCCAACTTGATTCTCGTATTAGGGATTATATATTTGCTGCACATAGATCTCAGGAGATAGGCCATGGGATATTGCTTGAGAAAATAGGACTGGTCCCATTTTTGGACCTCTCCATGAGATTGGGGGAGGGTACTGGGGCAGCCTTAGGCATCAATTTCATAGAAGTGGGTTTAAAAATTTATAATGAAATGGCCACATTTTCAGAGGCAATGGTCTCTGAGGCACATAGTAAATGAGAAGATTTTTAATCGCCCTCCAATTTTTGACCATCTTTACCTTAAAGAAGGACTTAAAGGTCACAAATGAGGATTTAGCCGCCTCTACCACCCACTTCCCATTAGTGGGTCTGACCCTGGGTGTTACCCTTGTCATTGCCCAATGGCTGTTTTCTTCTATTTTACCACAGGGGGTGGTAAATGGATTACTCATGGTCCTTTTGATTATTTGCACCGGAGCCCTCCACTTGGACGGTTTTGCCGATACCTTAGATGGGATAGCGGGTGGTATGAACAGGAAAAGTACTTTAAAAATCATGAGGGACAGTCAGATTGGCCCTTTTGGGGTGGTGGGATTGATAACCCTCCTCCTCACTAAATACCTTGCACTTAATGAGCTTACTGAAAGTTTAAGGAACAGATCTCTGCTTCTTATGCCATCCTTAAGTCGATGGACCATGGCAGAGATGGCTTATTTCTCTGAATATGCCAGAAAATCAGAAGGGGTAGGCCAACCCTTTGTAGAGTTAATTAGAAAGAAGGAGGTACTAATAAGTGGAACAATAATTTTGATTATATCCTCAGTTTTAATGGCCTATAAGGGAATATTAATCCTGGCAGTAATAGCCCTGTGGACCTTTATAGCCTCTAAGTATTTTAACCATAAATTGGGTGGTGTGACTGGGGATGTCTTAGGGGCAATCAATGAGTTTAACGAAGTATTGATCCTCCTTCTGATTTTGGTTCTTTGGAGGTAAGAAGTGGATGGAGAAGGTTACACTCTATCTGGTTCGCCATGGAGAGTGTGAACACTTTGATAAATGTCAGTTCTTCGGCCATACGGATATAGACTTGACTTGTACCGGGATAAGACAGATGAAGAGTATGGCTCAGAGGCTTGAAGGTATCACTATAGACCAAATCTATTCCAGTGATCTAAAAAGGGCCTCAAAAAGTGCCTCCATAATTGCATCTCACTGGAATAAGATCCCTCGGAATGTGCCTCAATTTCGGGAGGTCAATTTTGGTAAATGGGAGGGATTGACATGGGAAGAGATAGAAAAACAGTTTCCTGGTAGCCTCGAAGCAAGATTCAAGGATGTTATCAATTATAAAATCCCCGGCGGTGAAAGTTTGGAGGATCTTCGAGTGAGGGTATTGGGTAAGTTGAGAGAGATTTTGAAAGGAGGTGAGGGAAAGTCAATTCTTTTGGTTACCCATGGTGGGGTCAATCGGGTCATCTTATGTGATGCCTTGGGATTAAGCTTAGAAAATCTATTTCGCATAGAGCAAGACTATGGATGCTTAAATATCATCGACTATTTCAGGGATACCATGGTGGTCAAACTAGTAAATGGCTAGAGAAGGTAATTTAAGGGAAGGCAGGCTTGGGAATTGGGGTGCTCTGCCTTCCCCCGGTACCAGGCGGTCTTGCCACCGGGCCCGTATTCTCCTTTCTACAGGAATATGAGCCTGGTGTCAAGAAAACACAGGTTTTCAAGTAGAAAGGAGGACTTACAAATGAGAAGGTTGGTTATAGTGGCCTTAATGGTAGGTATAGCGATTTTCATGCCTCTAATAGGTTTAGCTAAGGAGGAGATGAAAGAAGAGGTTGTTAAATTGGAAAAGGTGGTGGTAACCGCCACCAGAACCGAGGAGAATCCGGAGGAGATAGCCACTTCCGTAACAGTCATTACCGAAGAAGATATTGAAAATATGAAGGCAACAACAGTATTAGAGGTATTAAGATGTGTTCCAGGTCTGGATGTGCTTAAAACTGGCGGCCCTGGCAGACTGACTTCTGTTTATCTTCGAGGGGCAAAATCTGAGCATACATTGGTGATGATCGATGGTTTTGAGGTTAGTGACCCCATGTTATTTGGTAGAGGCTTTGATTTTGCCAATCTAACCGTGGATAACATAGAGCGAATAGAGATAGTCAGGGGCCCACAATCAACCCTTTATGGCTCAGATGCCATAGGCGGAGTGATAAATATCATGACCAAAAAGGGGATAGGGAAACCCACATTTCACACCACATATGAAGGTGGGGCTATGAATACCCACCGGGAATCAGGACAAGTAAGTGGTAGTACAAAATACATAAGTTATTCTTTAGGCCTGAGCAGGATGGATACCAATGGTGTAGCAGCGCATGATGACTATGAGAATACTACAGTATCTACGAAGCTTGGTTTTGCTTACAAAGATATGAACCTCGATTTCACATTCCGCACCGCCAATAGTAGAGTACATCTGGATGACGGAGCATTTGTGGATGATCCAAATTATGTGAAGGAGGCCGAATCCTATCTCTATGGCTTACAATTCAGGCAGCCTATTACCGATTTTTGGGAACATCAGATAAAGGGATCGATATTCACTATCGATAGAGATTATGAGGATAAGATAAACGACTCCACCGACTTAGATTGGTCAAAGAGTTGGTATGATGGGATTATAAGAAAGATAGACTGGCAACATACCGTGAATGTGGGAGAGATTGATACCATTGTGGCAGGGTTTGAGTTTGAGGAAGAGAATGGTAGGTCTTGTTACCAGGACCGCTTTGGAAGATCCCCCTTTGAGGAAAGAACTGTGAATAACAAGGGATACTACCTCCAAAACCAACTAAGGTTATTTGATAGCCTGTTTACCACATTTGGGTTTCGATATGATGACCACCAGAGGTTCGGTGGAGATCCGAACTTTAAGGTTGCCCTTGCCTATCTCATCAAAAAGACCCATACCAAAATTAAAGGCACCTATGGCACAGGATTTAAGGCCCCCTCTTTGTATCAGCTTTACTCCCCATATGGTGATCCAGGCCTTGCTCCTGAAGATAGTGAAAGTTGGGATGTGGGATTTGAGCAGGGATTTCTGGATGGAAAGATTCACTTTGGATTAACATATTTCCACAATCACTATAAGAATCTTATTGAGTGGGACTTTGCAACGTGGAAGTACTCTAATATTGGCGGTGCAAAGACAGAGGGCCTGGAGTTAGAGACTTCCGTCAATCCCATGAAGGATTTGATGATAACCGCTAATTATACCTGGATAGACACCAAGGATGAGGATACTGGACTTCCCCTGTGTAGAAGACCCAGGAACAAATTCAATGTCAACACTGACTATCGCTTTTTGGAGAAGTTCCATGCCAATCTGGATATAAACTACTTTGGTAGCCGATGGGAAACACCCACAGACCCAAGCCGGAAGGGAGAAACATATTGCAAAGTGGACCTAGTTCTCTCTTATGATGTTCACAAAAACTTCCAAATCTTCCTTAAGGGTGAGAACCTCTTTGACAACGATTATCAAGAAGTTCGAGGATATGATAGCCCAGATGCCTCATTTTATGGAGGG
>DTXE01000041.1 GCA_012962595.1 Syntrophaceae bacterium
ATGGGTTTTCTTTATATCTATATTCTCATCATAGGTTGAATAGACTTTTTTACTTGTTTTTAGATTATGCACTAACGGTGCTATTGGCTATTCGCTGTTCGCTTTTGGCAAATAGCAAAAAGCGAGTAGCCAATATTTATTTT
The DNA here is from genome assembly GCA_012962595.1 of Syntrophaceae bacterium. GTDB lineage: Bacteria > Desulfobacterota > DTXE01 > DTXE01 > DTXE01 > DTXE01. The sequence continues at coordinate 144 of DTXE01000041.1, forward strand.
CATGTTTCTTTGTGACTGAAGGTCATGAATGTTTCAAATAATTACTGCTATAATAAGAAGTATACTGAATAAAGTCAACAGGGGGATAAATATGAGCTTTAGGCAAAGAACGATGTCTGGGAGGATAAAGACCATCCCCTCTTCCGCTCCCCCATTTTAGGTCTCTCAGGTCGGTAACCCTGTCTGACTAATTTGGCTAGAACCTCATAAGGAATCAAGACCCGTCTTCCAATCTTTACCGAGGCTATTTTGCGCCTAGATATATATTTTCGAATAGTAGATGGAGAGAGCGAAAGTAAATTACTAGCCTCTTTGACACTATAGAGTTTAAGGGTTTCATTCAGCATTTGGTTTGCCAATTCTTTCATCTCCACCTTCCCTTTATATGAATATCCCCTCATGACTCTCGATTTCATTCACTGACGTATTCAATTGAATTTATATACAACGAAAAGAACTAAAATGTCAAGGGCAACAATACAATTTTTTCTTGACTGCAAGATGAAGTAAGAAAGGAGATTCTAAAATGGTAAAAGATACTGACTCCCTTATATCATTGGTGGAGATGGGGGGATTCGAACCCCCGACTTCCTGCATGCGAAGCAGGCGCTCTCCCACTGAGCTACATCCCCACAAATCCTGAATTTAGGATAGTGGTTTTTGATTATAATGTCAACTTTTTCAGTTATCCTTGCTTTTTCTTGTATGGTTAGTATATAAATAATGGACATCAATCTTTACGCAATATAACCTTTAAGTAACAATATGGAAATTAGATCAGACTTTTTAGTTATTGGTAGTGGTATAGCAGGGTTAACCTACGCCTTAAAGGCCTCCCAATTGGGTACTGTGGCAATAGTTACCAAAAGGGAGAAGACAGAGACTTCTACTGGTCATGCCCAAGGCGGAATTGCCTCAGTAATAGGAAAGGATGATACCTTCGACCTCCATATCCAGGATACCCTGGCCTGCGGAGATGGTCTATGCCATGAGGATGTGGTTGAGATGGTGGTCAGGGATGCCCCAATTAGAATACAAGAACTGGTAAGTTTAGGAGTTAACTTCGACCCGGGTAAAAATAATGCCTATGACTTGACCTATGAAGGTGGACACTCTAGGAGACGGATTGTCCATGTACAAGACTTCACTGGCCGAGAGATTGAGCACATTCTTATTGCAAAAGCCGAGGCAAACGAAAACATCACTATCTATGAACACCACATGGCCATTGATCTAATCACCTATTCTAGACTTCTTAAAAGAGGTGCAACTACTATAGGCAAAGAGGAATCGTGCTGTGGCGCTTATGTTCTAGATACCAGGAATAATGTAGTTCATACATTTCTATCCAAAATAACTGTGTTGGCTACTGGTGGAGCAGGTAAGGTTTATCTCTACACCAGTAATCCAGATATAGCCACTGGTGATGGAATAGCTATGGGATATAGGATAGGGGCACCTGTGGCTAACATGGAATTCGTCCAGTTCCACCCTACCTGTCTCTATCATCCTCACGCCAAAAACTTTCTCATTTCCGAGACCCTTCGGGGAGAAGGAGGGAGACTAATCGACAAGAATGGAAAGACCTTTATGGAGAAGTATCATCCCATGAAAGACCTAGCCTTTCGGGATATAGTAGCTAGGGCTATCGATGCCGAGCTCAAAACCAGCGGGGATGACTGTGTGTTTCTGGACATAAGCCACAGAAACGCCGAGTTTATCAAGAAGAGGTTTCCTAATGTTTACCGTAAATGCCTCTCATTAGGTATTGATATCACCAAAGAACCCATTCCTGTAGTACCTGCAGCACACTATATGTGCGGGGGAGTGTTAACCGATATATTCGGTAGGACCAAGATAGGAGGGCTATATGCTATAGGGGAGACGGCCTGTACAGGACTTCATGGCGCTAACCGTTTGGCCAGTAACTCCCTGTTAGAGGGTCTGGTCTTTGCTAACCAGGCATATCTGAAATCTGCCCAGGAGATTAAGGAAAGAAAACAGACTCCATACCCAGATGTGCCTATATGGGATATAGGGGGAACCACCGAGACCATAGAGTCCGTGATGGTCTCACACAACTGGGATGTGATAAGAAGACTGATGTGGAACTATGTGGGAATAGTTCGCAATGACAGGAGGCTTAATCTGGCCCAACACAGGATACAGAATATACAGGATGAAATTTCAGAATACTACTGGGATTACCGTATAACCGGTGATTTTGTAGAACTTAGAAACATATCTACAGTAGCTGGGCTTATTATCAACTGCGCCCTTATAAGGAAGGAGAGCAGAGGTCTTCATTTCAATGTGGACTATCCACAAAAGGATGATATTGCCTGGAGAAAGGATACCATTATAGAAAGAAACTGAAGAAAAGGGTTTTTAGGAGGGCAATATTACTCGCCTATCAGACCCAGTACTGCTATAGCTGCTACCACTACCCATGCAATTACTGCAGTCCAGGTCTCCGTAAAATGCCAAACTATACCGGCCCCCACAAAGGTAGGTATGCCGAACACTACTGCTGTACCTATCCTTCGAGCTATATCTTCTCGCTCCTGTTCTCCCATACTACCCCCTAATTCGACCAAAAATGAGCAGGATTCAAAATTGGCTAATCCAGTTTAACACTAATGGTGTCCACCCTTCTTTAAATCCTTGAGTGTCAAGATAAAGGTGTATATCAGTCCCAAAACTATTACCCCAATAACACTATAGGTAACTCCAAAAAAAACCGAATTAACGCTGTCCCATGGAATACCCCATGGAAAAATGTTTTGGACACTGTGTACCGTATGGTCTATTGCACTACTATGCATTCTATACCCTCCTTAATATCTCACCATCAAGGATTAAGTTCTCTTTCCTGTGGAAATATAGGTAAGTATCTATAGGATAGAGATATAACCAGTGCAGTAAAGGCAATCATCATAAACATGGGTGCCCATTCATACCAGGTTGGAATATAAGTGAACCACTTATCAAAGGGAAGAACCGGGATGGCCAGTGTCTGTACGGTAAATACGAAGCGATTAATGACAATTCCTATACAATCCAGAATACATGCACCAATCAACCAGAAATCCCTATCCCTCAATTTGGGGATAAGGAGGATGATGGCAGGGATTATGCCACAGATACCAATCTCTGCCCACAATAGCCAGATGCCATAAGAGCCCCCATACATATCGGAGAGGGTCATGCCTTTAGCAGGGGCCACCACTTTGGCCCAATAGATGGTATCGATAATCTTCACCACCATATAAAATGCCAGTAGGTAGCCCACAGTCTTACCCATAAGAGATAGAACCTCTCTTCTAAACAGTTGTCTCATCTACAGGTTCTTCAAAATACATATACCGTACTATCCGGAGATAATAAAAGGCTGAAACAACACTGAAAATCATGGCGGCAA
>DTXE01000042.1 GCA_012962595.1 Syntrophaceae bacterium
AGATAAAAAGGCCCAAGAAGGAGCCTCCCAAGATAGTGGAAAAACCTGCCGAAATTATCAAACTACCGGAGCGTTTAGCAGGAGGACCAGGAGTTAGAGAACAATTACCCACCGTAGGAAAGCCCCCAGAGTCCTTAGAGATAAAAAAGGTGGTTAAGGTAGAGGAGGTTGAAGATAAATTACTTAAGAAAAAACGGCCAAAGCGACATGTAGAGGAAGTAATCTTAAGACGCCCGCCTAGCAGAAAAAAGGAAATCCTCGAGAGGGCCCAATTGTATGAAGAGGACGAGAGGGCCATTAGGCTATATAAGCCAAAGAAGCCTATAAAGGTAGCAGTTAAAAGGGTTCAAAAACCTGAAATAACTGTACCGAAGGCCATTAAGCGCCGGATCAAATTGGTTGATACTATAACGGTTAGTGAGTTGGCCAAAAAGATGGGCATTAAGGGCAGTGAGGTTATTAAAAAACTAATGGCATGGGGGATGATGGCTACCCTGAATCAGGCCATAGACTTTGATACCGCTGCGCTAGTAGCTAGCGATTTTGATTATGAGGTGGAAAAGGTTGGCTTTGAGGAAGATCAAATCCTACAAGTCAAAGAAGATACACCTGACAAGTTACACCCTAGGCCACCAGTGGTTACCATAATGGGCCATGTAGATCATGGTAAAACTTCGCTACTAGATGCTATTCGAGAAACAAAGGTGATGGAACAAGAGGCTGGTGGCATAACCCAACATATTGGAGCCTATCACGTCAGTTTGGATGGGAGGGATGTGATCTTTTTGGATACCCCTGGACACGAGGCCTTTACTGCTATGCGTGCACGGGGAGCCCAAGTGACAGACGTGGTGGTATTGGTAGTGGCTGCCGATGACGGAGTAATGGACCAAACCACAGAAGCTATTAACCATGCCAGGGCAGCGAATGTCCCTATAATAGTGGCTATCAATAAGATAGATAAACCTGATGCCAATCCAGAGAAGGTAAAGAGACAACTTGCTGATTATGGTCTTGTACCTGAGGAATGGGGGGGGAATACTCTGTTTGCAAACATTTCTGCCAAGCAGAGGAAGGGAATTTCTGAACTTTTGGAAATGATTGTGCTCCAGGCTGACGTTCTGGAACTTAAGGCAAATCCCGATAAACCGGCTCGAGGGCGGATTGTGGAGGCCAGATTAGATAAAGGCAAAGGTCCTGTGGCCACAGTTTTGGTGCAAGAAGGAACATTAAATGTAGGCGATCCATTTGTATGTGGGCTTACCTATGGTAGGGTTAGAGCTTTATTTGATGACACCGGAAGTAAAGTGAAAACTGCAGGTCCATCCTTACCGGTTGAGGTTCAGGGTATATCGGGGGTGCCCATGGCTGGTGATGAGTTTATCGTTGTTGAGGATGAAAAGAAGGCAAAGCAAGTATCTCTTTACCGACAGCAGAAACAAAGGGAGGCTGAAATTCTTAAAACCGGCAAAATTTCTTTAGACAAGCTTCATAAGCACATCAAAGAAGGTAAAGTTAAAGAGCTTAATATAGTGCTTAGGGCGGATGTCCAAGGTTCAATTGAGGCCTTAAGTAATGCCTTAAAAAGGCTGAGTACCTCGGAGGTAACCATAAACATCCTGCACAGCTCAACGGGAGCCATTACAGAAACGGATGTTATGCTGGCTGCTGCTTCTAATGCTATTGTGATAGGATTCAATGTCAGGCCAAATCCAAAGGCATATGAGCTGGCTAATCAAGAGAGGGTGGATGTCCGATATTATGATGTAATTTATAAGCTTACCTCTGACGTCAAGGATGCCATGGCAGGCTTACTTACCCCTACCTATGAAGAGAGGGTTTTAGGCCACGCCGAGGTAAGACAGCTGTTCTTTATCTCTAAGGTAGGCACTGTCGCCGGAAGCTACGTGACTGACGGAAAGATTGAAAGAGGCTGCAAGCTCCGTCTCATCCGAGATAACGCAGTGGTATATGACGGCAGGATTGCCTCCTTAAAGAGATTCAAAGAGGATGTGAAGGAAGTTTTGGAAGGCTATGAATGCGGCATCCTTTTGGAGAATTATAATGACATAAAGGTCGGTGACATTTTAGAACCCTATGTCATAGAGGAAATAAAGCCCGTCTTAGAATAATGAAGGGGCTAAGAATGGGTTTCTCTTGCCACATTTTGTGGTACCTTCAACCATCCAGTTATAAATAGGCCATGGTAATTGGTGTCGGAAAGATAACTCTAAGGATACCCCATAATTCCTCTCTTAAAGGTAAAAGAATGGTGGTTAAAAGTATTACTGATAGGGTAAAGAGTAGATTCAATGTCTCTATTGCAGAGGTGGACCATCACGATCTTTGGCAGTTGATTCAGCTGGGGATGTCCTATATCGGAAATGACAGAAGGCATGTGAATTCCCGTTTAGACAAGGTGCTCAATTTTGTGGAAAATCTCAGAATAGCAGAGGTTATTGATAGAGAAATTGAAATTATTAATGTTTAAATTTTGGAAGAAAAAATGGAATCTAAACGTGCTACAAGAGTCAGCAATGTGGTTAAAGAAGAGATTTCGGAAATATTGAGTAGGAAGGTAAAGGACCCTAGAGTAAAATTGGTTACCATTACCGATGTTGCTATGACCCCCGACCTCCGTCTGGCTAGAGTATATTTTAGTTTCATGGGTAAAGGGGATGAAAAGGATAACGTGCTGAAGGGTCTTAATAGTGCATCAGGATTTATCAGACGAGAATTGGGAAAAAGGCTGGGGCTTCGCCATATACCAGATATCGTATTTGAGTACGACAGTTCTCTAGAATATGCCAGCCGAATCGATAGGATACTGAGAGAGATTACCTAGTGACCCTGAAAAATAGGCAGCTTGCACTTCATAACTCTCAAGATATGGATGGTGTTTTAATACTTGACAAGCCAGAAGGAATAACCTCTTTTGGGGTTGTTAAGGCGGTTAAAGGGACCCTCAAGGCTAAAAAGGTGGGACATGCGGGTACCCTAGATCCTTTCGCTACGGGTGTTTTGCCCATCCTCATTAATAAGGCAACCAAGATAGCCTCAGATCTATTGGATAAGGATAAAGAATATTCAGCCACTATGAAATTGGGTGTCGAGACCGATACCCAGGACTTGACGGGAAAGATAGTTTATGAATCTCCTGAGATAGCTTTTGAGTGGGAGGAGATTGAGTCAGTCTTCAAGAGATTCATAGGCAAAATAAAACAGACCCCCCCTGCATTTTCTGCTATAAAATACCAAGGGATTCCTTTGTATAAATGGACTAGAATGGGAGAGAAAATTCCCAAAAAGTGTAGAATGGTTGAGGTTTATTCCCTCAAAATCAAGGCACTTGACTTGCCTTATGTGACCTTTGATATAACTTGCTCAAAGGGTACCTATATTCGAACCCTATGTACAGATATAGGAAGACTGTTAGGTTGTGGTGCCCACCTAACCCGCCTTAGGCGACTTAGGTGCGGTAGGTTTACCTTAAAACATGCCATTCCCTTAAAAGATATAAAACCTCTATTTAAGGCTAATTCACTTAGAGATAGACTGATTAGTATTGAGGAAGTCCTGGGGAAGGAGGTATTAAGGTGGGATTAACACCGGAGAAGAAAAGGGATATTATTGAACAGTTTAAGACTCACCAGGCGGATACTGGATCACCTGAAGTCCAGATAGCCTTGTTGAGTGAGCGTATTAACTACTTAACGGAACATTTTAAGACCCATACAAAAGACCACCATTCCCGTCGCGGATTGCTTAAGATGGTGAGTCAAAGACGTCAACTTTTAAATTACCTTAAAAAAAAGGATATAGCAAGATATCGGACTTTAATCGACCGGTTGGGTATCCGAAAGTAGGGGGTGGGTTTTGGAGGAAAAGATTATGTCAAAATGTGTAGAGACTAACTTAGGAGGAAGAATGCTCGCCATAGAAGTGGGAAAGGTTGCCAAACAGGCTAATGGCTCTGCTTTGGTTAAATACGGCGAGACAGTGGTTTTAGTTACAGCAGTAGCCTCTAAGGAACCGAGGAAAGAGGACTTTTTTCCCCTCACCGTAGACTATCAGGAAATGGCCTTTGCTGTTGGTAAAATTCCTGGTGGATTTTTCAGGAGAGAGATAGGTAGACCCAGTGAGAGGGAGACATTGACTTCAAGGCTTATTGATAGGGCACTTCGGCCCCTTTTCCCCTCTGGTTACTGTAACGAAGTTCAAATCATTGCTACTGTATCATCAGCGGACCAAGAAAACGATCCCGACACCTTGGCTATAATTGGTGCTTCTACAGCCCTAGAGATTTCTGACGTTCCCTTTATGGGTCCCGTGGCCGGTGTACGTGTGGGAAAGATTGATGGGAAACTGGTGGTAAATCCCACCAACTCCCAGTTAAAAACCAGCACCCTAAATCTAGTTGTGGCAGGAACCAAGGAGGCAGTAGTAATGGTTGAAGGTGGATCTTTGGAACTTTCTGAGGATGAAATCCTGGATGCCATCATTTTCGGCCATGAATCGCTGAGGCCTTTGGTAGAGATTCAAGAGGCACTTAAGGAGATGAAAGGAAAGGAGAAAATGGAGGTCAAGGCAAAAGTGTGGGATGAGGCCTTATATAATCATATTTTGGCCCTATCCACTGAGCCATTAAAGGAGGCCTTTACTATTTCAGGCAAAATAGAGAGAGAAAAGAAGTTACATGAAATCTCTCTTTCCATAATAGAAAAACTGGGGGAGGAGATCCAAGAGCAAGAAGAGGAGATAGCATCAATTCTCTATGATATTGAAAAGGCATTGGTGAGGGATCTGGTATTAAAACAGGGAAGGCGGATCGACGGTAGGAGCTTTAGTGAAATTCGGCCCATTACCTGCGAAGTAGGTGTACTCCCACGAACCCATGGCTCGGCACTATTTACTCGTGGGGAAACCCAGGCTTTGGTAGTCACCACTCTGGGTTCATCAGCGGACGAGCAAAGAATTGAGTCGCTTAATGGAGATCTCTTTAAATCTTTTATGCTTCACTATAATTTCCCGCCTTACTGTACAGGAGAGGTTAAGAGACTAAGAGGTCCCGGTAGGCGTGAAATTGGTCATGGTGCTTTAGCAGAAAGGGCTATTTCTTCAGTATTGCCTTCATATGAAGATTTTCCTTATACTATCAGGGTTGTCTCTAACATACTGGAGTCCAACGGTTCATCATCGATGGCTACTGTTTGCGGTGCTAGTCTGTCCTTAATGGATGCAGGAGTTCCCATAAAGACAGCGGTGGCAGGGATAGCCATGGGCCTCATGGTAGAAGATGGCCAGGTGGCAATACTTTCGGATATCATCGGAGACGAAGACCATTTTGGTGATATGGATTTCAAGGTTTCTGGAACGTCCCGTGGGATCACTGCAATCCAGATGGATATAAAAACTGAAGGGATTACCCCCGACATCATGAGGCGTGCTCTCTACCAGGCAAGGGAAGGAAGACTGTTTATCTTGGAGGAAATGAAGAATGTGATTGATAAACCTAGAGGTGAGCTATCCCCGTTTGCTCCCAAGATTACCACTCTTGAGGTTAGTTCTGAGAAGGTAGGTGACATCATAGGTCCTGGGGGAAGGACCATAAAAGGCATTCAGGCCGAAACAGGAGTTAAGATAGATATTGAGGATACGGGGAGGGTATGTATTGTATCCCAGGATAAAAAGGCTAATGAGAAGGCTGTCCATATGATCAAAAGGATTGTACAGGAGGTTGAGGTAGGTGGTCTCTATATGGGTACGGTTAAAAAGGTTACGGACTTTGGTGCCTTTGTGGAGATATTGCCAGGTACTGATGGATTAGTTCACATATCCCAGCTTGATACCAAACGTGTAAGGAGGGTAACTGATATAATTAGGGAAGGTGATGAGGTTTTAGTCAAGGTATTAGGCATTGATAGCCATGGAAAGATATCCTTAAGTCGCAAAGCTGCCCTGGGTGAGACCTTAAAAGATCGCAGCTGAACGTAGATTTTGATGAAAAACATCAAATTAAAAGTCAAAAGGGTAAGGGGCGACAAGGATAAGGATATACCCCTTCCTGCGTACATGACTTCCCATGCCTCGGGAATGGACCTCTTTGCAGCCGTGGATAGCGAACTGGTGTTACACCCCGGGGAAATAAAACTCATCCCCACTGGTATAGCAGTCGCTTTACCTCACGGTTTTGAGGCTCAGATTCGACCTCGAAGTGGTCTTGCCCTGAAACATGGTCTGGGATTGGTCAATTCTCCGGGTACTATAGATGCCGATTTTCGTGGGGAAATTTGTGTAATCGCCATCAATTTCGGCTCTAAACCTATTACTATTAAAAGAGGAGAGCGGATTGCCCAAATGGTATTGGGTCAAGTGTGCAGGGCCTCTATTGAGTTGGTGGAGGAATTGGATATTACAAACCGGGGCCTATTGGGATTTGGACATACGGGCCAATAACATGCACGAGTTATCCATTGCCCAGAGTCTACTGGATATAATTATTCAAGAGGTTAATAAAAATTCAATTTCTAAGGTTACATGGGTGAAGTTAAGGGTGGGGAAATTCACCAGCATCGAACCATCTTGTCTCAGTTTTTGCTTCGAGCTTTTAAGTAAGGACACCCCGGCCGAGGGGGCACATCTCAGGATAGAAAGTGTATCCATTAGAGGAAAATGCCGAAACTGCCAAGAGGTTTTTGAGCCTAATGACTTTTTATTTGTATGTCCCACCTGTTCAGGTCAGGATATAGAAATAATTAATGGTAGAGAGCTTTACATCCAAGAGATTGAGGGTGACTGAGCATAGAGGAAGGTTAACTAGTTGAAGATACCGGTGGTGAGAAATATCCTAGAGGTCAATGAGCGTATAGCGGCTGAAAACCGAAGGATATTTAGTGAGAACAAAGTGTTGGTTTTAAATCTCATTAGCTCACCTGGGGCAGGTAAAACCTCACTACTTGAGCACACCATAGATGCACTCCATAAGGAAATACGTATAGGAGTTATAGAAGGAGACATACAATCTAACATCGATGCAAAGAGAATTTCTAAGAAGGGTATTCCCACTGTTCAGATTAATACAGATGGGGCCTGCCATCTAGATGGGAACATGATTAGAGAAACATTAAATTCCCTAAACCTAGAATCCCTCGATCTTCTGATAATAGAGAATGTAGGCAATCTAGTGTGTCCTGCCGAATTTGATACAGGAGAAAATCATAAGATAATGTTATTAAGTATCCCTGAAGGGGACGATAAACCAGTAAAATATCCTCTTATCTTTCGCCAATCCAGTGTATTATTGATCAACAAGATAGATTTACTTCCTTATGTAGACTGCGATATAAATAAAATCAAGAAGTTATCCTATAGGATAAATCCCAATCTTACCATCTTTGAAGTCTCCTGCAAAACCCAAGAGGGCCTCTCCCAATGGTATCGCTGGGTTAAGAAAAAGGTTAACGCACTTGCCAGAAAAAAGAGCCAAAGGTAGAGCAAAGGTCACTATTTATGGGATTGTGCAAGGTGTAGGCTTTAGGCCTTTCATATACCAGTTAGCCCAAGAGAGGCAACTCAAGGGGTATGTAGCCAACACAGCCTTTGGGGTAGATATCGAGGTTGAAGGAGATTTGTCCGCCATTGAGGGATTTCTTCGGGATATTGAGTTTAAAAAACCTCCTTTAGCGGAGATTACCAAGTTTGACACCCTTTTCCTTCCTTTAAAATCCTATCGAGAATTTACCATTGAGCATAGCCGGGCAGATACAGAGCGTTCGGCATTGATTTCATCTGATGTAAGCATTTGTGATGATTGCTTAAAGGAGTTATTCGATCCTTCAGATAGGCGATATAGATATCCTTTTATTAACTGCACTAACTGCGGCCCTCGATATACCATAATTAAGGACATCCCATATGACCGGAATAACACCACCATGCAAGTGTTTAAGATGTGTAAGGCGTGCAGAGAAGAGTACCATAACCCCTTAGATAGGAGATTTCATGCACAGCCTGATGCCTGTTGGGATTGTGGCCCCAGACTTAGTCTACATGATAATAAGGGAAAATTGATTTCCTGCGATGATCCCATCAAAAAGGCCATCGAACTCCTTGAACATGGTAAGATTCTGGCTATCAAGGGATTAGGCGGGTTCCATTTGGCAGTGGATGCCACCAATGATGAGGCAGTAGCCCTTTTAAGATTAAGAAAACACAGGGAAGAGAAACCCTTGGCTATGATGTCCCGGGATGTACACTCCATCCGGAAATTTGCCTATGTCACGGAAGAAGAAAAGAGGCTTCTCACCTCACCTAAAAGACCCATTGTGTTATTAAGAAAAAGGGAAAGACATGATATTTCCCGTGAAGTAGCACCTAGAAATAAGAACTTTGGAGTCATGCTCCCTTATACTCCACTTCACTATTTGATCTTTGAGGGGAATTTCTTGGCTTTAGTCATGACCAGTGGAAATATGTCCGAGGAGCCAATTGTAATCGACAACCATGATGCCTTTAAGAAACTCTCACCCATTGCTGACTATCTTCTTATACATAATAGAGATATATACCTAAGGAATGACGATTCTATCTTAAGGGTTGTAGATGATGTGCCTAGGCATATCCGGAGGTCTCGTGGTTATGTGCCTGCCCCACTATTTCTTAAGTGGAAGATGGAACCCATTTTGGCCTGTGGGGCAGAGCTAAAAAACACTATATGCTTGACCAAGGGTAACTGTGCCTTCCTGAGCCAGCATGTGGGAGATGTGGAAAATTTGGAAACCCTAAATTTTTTGGAATTGACCATAGGGCACCTAAAGAGGATCCTGGAAATAGAACCTGCCATAATTGCCTATGACCTCCATCCCCAATATCTGAGCACCAAGTTTGCATTGGAACAGAAGAATATGAAATTAATTGGTGTTCAGCACCATCATGCCCATATTACCAGCTGTATGGCAGAAAATGCTGTGGATGAAACAGTTATAGGATTGTCTCTAGATGGTACTGGCTACGGTCTTGATAACAGGATATGGGGTGGAGAGATTTTGGTTTGTAAGTTGGAGAGTTTTGAAAGAGCCGGTCACTTTGATTATGTTCCCATGCCAGGTGGAACCACTGCCATAAAACAGCCATGGCGGATGGCCATAAGCTATCTTCATTATACCTATGGTCAGAGGTTTCTAGAACTAGATATAGACTTTTTGAAGACTGTGGATAAAAAGAGACTCAAGGTAATCCTTCAGATGATAGAGAGAGGCATCAATTCCCCCCTAACCTCCAGCTTGGGTAGGCTGTTCGATGGTGTCTCTGCCCTTATTGGTTTAAGACAAGATGTCAAGTATGAAGGCCAGGCTGCCATGGAATTGGAAATGACAATGGAGGAAAACAAGGATTCTCAGTATCCCTATGAGATTGAAAACAAAGGTTCAAAATGGATCCTTTCATATAAATCTATTATTAAAGGAGTGGTAGAGGATGTAATAAATGGACTCTCTCCAGGTAAAATAAGCACCAAATTCCATAATACATTATTGCACATGTTAATTGAGGTATGTCTTAGAATCAGGGGGGAGAGAGGTTTAAACGCTGTTGCTTTAAGCGGTGGAGTATTTCAGAATGCCTTTCTACTACAAGGTTTAATCAAAGGGCTCCATGAGAAGGATTTCAGGGTCTATACCCATTCCAAGGTTCCCAGCAACGACGGAGGAATCGCTTTAGGCCAAGCAGTTATAGCCAATGCCATATGCAAAAAATACAAAACTCAAAATCCAAGTATTACAAAATAGCTCTCAAATTTTTTGGAATTTTGGATTTAGGATTTAATTCTCAAATGGAGGGTCTATGTGTCTAGCTGTACCCATGGAGGTTTTAAACATAGATGGTAATAGGGCCTGGGTCTCGGCAGGCGGCACTAAGAGGGAAGTCCGTCTGGATGTGATTGATCAGAGGCCCCATATAGGAGATTATGTAATTGTCCATGCAGGATTTGCCATTCACAGGATCGACCAGGAAATGGCAAAGGAGACCTTAAAGATGTTTGAGGAGATGTTTTCTAATGAAGCACCTGGATGAATATCGGGATAGAGAACTGGCTCAGAGGATCATAGAACGGATTCATGCCTCCTCTAAAAAAGGGATTCGTATCATGGAGGTCTGTGGGACGCATACCGTCTCTATCTTTAGGAATGGGATTAGAGATGTTCTCCCTTCCAATATCGCTCTTATATCTGGACCTGGATGCCCAGTTTGTGTCACGGCTACAGAGGAAATTGATAAGTCTATTAAGCTCTCACGTGAACACGATGTTATTATTACCACCTTTGGGGATCTGATGCGGGTGCCTGGTTCTAAGTCCTCTCTCCAGAAGGAGAAGGCCAATGGAGCGGATATTAGAGTTGTTTATTCTGTTTCTGATGCCATTAAGATAGCCAGCAATAATCCCCAAAAAAGGGTTGTGTTTCTAGGTATCGGTTTTGAAACTACAGCTCCCACCATTGCTGCTGCTGTCTTGGAGGCCAAAAGCGAGGGTATAAAGAATTTTTTTGTGCTAGTCCTTCATAAACTTATTCCGCCAGCCATGGAGGCCCTCCTTTCCGGTGGTGATTTAAAGATAGATGGATTTATGTGTCCAGGACATGTAACCTCCATCATTGGGGCCAGTTCATATGTACCAGTGACTCAGAGGTACCATATACCCTGTGTGGTAGCCGGTTTTGAACCTATAGATATCCTCCAGGCCATCTATATGCTGGTGGAGCAATTGGAGGAAGGTCAGGCTCAGGTTGAGATCCAGTATAAGAGGGGAGTGACCTTTGAAGGCAATAAGAATGCCATGGCCATTATGGAGAGGGTATTTGACAGGTGTGATACAGTATGGCGGGGTTTAGGGGTCATATCTAAGAGTGGGTTTAAACTGAAGGTACAGTATAGAGAATTTGCAGCCGAAGATAGCTTTGACTTATCTATTCCTAAGGCAAAAGAACATCCCGGCTGCATGTGTGGAGAGATATTAAGAGGGGTTGTAACCCCGGCTGAATGTCCCCTTTTCAGAAGGACATGTAACCCTGGTCATCCCGTAGGGCCGTGTATGGTCTCATCCGAAGGGACATGTGCCGCATATTATAAATATCAGGCTTAAGCATAGAGAAAAACTTAGAGCAGGGGATAAAGGGTTTTGAGCTCTGTCCTTCTAGCTATTGGTTGCTTGTGGGTGATACTATGAGGTTAAGAAAAATACTTCTCGATCATGGGGGCGGTGGAAAGGCATCCCATGACCTCATTAAAGAGACTTTCCTGCCTCAGTTTAATAATCCATTCTTGATGGAACTTGATGATAGTGCAGTATTTAAAGTAGGGAAGGCCAGGCTTGCCTTCAGCACCGATTCCTATGTGGTAGAGCCCATATTTTTCCCAGGTGGCGATATAGGAAGTTTGGCTATATATGGCACTATAAATGATCTGGCTATGCGTGGAGCAAGGCCTCTTTATTTAAGTGTTGGTTTCATTATTGAAGAGGGTTTTGACCTGTCTGATTTGGAAAGGATACTAAGTTCTATGAAAGACGCTGCCAATAAGTCACAAGTATTGGTAGTCACTGGAGACACCAAGGTAGTTTCAAAAGGGAGTGTGGATAAGCTCTTTATAAATACATCAGGAATCGGAATTATTGAAACCAACATCAATATCTCTGGCCAGAATGCTCAAATCGGAGACAAAGTTATTATAAGCGGGACTATCGGAGATCATGGGATCGCTGTCCTCTCCCAAAGGGAGGGTTTAGAGCTAGAATATCCACTAAAGAGCGACTCTGCACCCTTAAATAAGCTGGTCTTTGAGATGTTAGAGGCAAGCTCTAATATCCATGCCTTAAGGGACCCTACCAGGGGAGGAATTGGAACTTCCTTAAACGAGATTGCCGTCCAATCTCATGTGGGAATTAGGATATTTGAGGAAACCATACCCATAAAGGAGGAGGTTGTGGGGGCTTGTGAACTTTTGGGATTGGATCCTCTATATGTTGCCAACGAGGGAAAACTACTGGCCTTTGTGGATCCACATGATGTGAATAAGGTTTTAGATAAAATGAGGGCCAATGAATATGGTGGTGAGGCACAAGTAATAGGAGAGGTGGTAGCCGATCATAAAGGCAAAGTAGCCATGGTAACCAGGATAGGTGGTACCCGAATTGTGGACATGCTTACGGGCGACCAACTGCCTAGGATATGCTAACCAATAGTCTTTAACTCTGCTTTAAGCGTCTTTCCCTCCTTAATAATTTCTATGTATCCACCGTTCATTAACACTCCTGGATTTATGACGGTGGTAGAACCCATTAAGTCCATTCCTCTAGCCTCGTGTATATGTCCTGTTGCACAAACCTGAGGCTGGTATTTCTCAATAAACTCCCGGATCTTAGTGCTTCCCACATGCCAGCCCCCGGATACCATGTCTACCTTGGTATCAAATGGGGGTGCATGGGGGATAAAGATTTTTAAGGGTGCATCCTTTACTTTTTGATAACCCTGTTGGATAAAGTTTTCTATCTCCTTTTCAGTATACTCAAGAGGGGTATTAAAGGGTGTGGGATTAGAGCCCCCTACTCCGAAAATGCCCACATCTTCAATTATGAAACCATTTCCATGTAAATTGATACCTAGTTCGCTCAGGTATATCTCTACCTCCTTTTGGTCCATATTACCTGCCTGGGCGTAAATGTTGGAGTTATATCGTCTTATCTGTTGTATGATCTTTTTAGCCGCCTCCCTTCCACCAAAGGTGGTTAAATCTCCCGTCACAATTACATAGCTTGCTTTTGAGATTCCCTCAATCTTTCCTATATGTTCCGCATGTCCATGAATATCTCCAAAGGCGATAATTCTCATAATTACACCTTTTTATCAATAATGATTATGGGTTAACTCAATATCCATTCTAAGCCCCTTTGGGCAGGAGAATTTCTTTTTTGCTATGCCCTTTTATTACCTTGGTGGTGCGGCCACCTCTAAAAAGGTGGCAATGATCGGTACTGCGAAGTTAATTGTTGACACTCCTCATCACCCTACACAGATTTTGCAAGTAACAGATTAAAATCACGAAT
>DTXE01000043.1 GCA_012962595.1 Syntrophaceae bacterium
GGAGGTTCACTCTGGAAGGCCACTTGAGGATTGGTGAGGGTACCACCCAAAAGCATGATGATAGTGAGCTTTGCAACCTTGCAGGTAGCTTTCATGCTCACAGTGGCATCCATTTGAGGGAGACCCGTGAAGGCAACTTCTCCCTCCTTTACCAAAAATGTTTTTCCTCTGAACTCATAGGTTCCACGAATGGCCTGGATTTTTCCTAATATTAAGACAGGTTCTTTCTGTCTCTTTTTGAGTGTGAGCTTACCCTTTAATTCTACATTAAATCCCATCCCCCTAACCCAGGTATTGCCTGGTAATGCTATCTCCATATCTATGCTAAGTTTCTCAACAGGGGAGGGCAATTTCCCCCTTTCTTCTGTAATAACCTCAATGGCCTCTTTCTCTTCAGTTTCAATAATTTCAATCTCCCTTATCTGTCTTTTTCCAACTTCTGGAATGTTTATGGTAGATTCTGCCACTGTGATGTTGCCCATTAGACAGCCTTTGTTTAAGGGGCCTTTTAGGTGAAGGTCTGCATCAACAACTCCAGAGAATGATCTAGTATCTAGAGCCTTAAACTTATGGCATCTTAAATTTAGGTTCAGGGTATAAGGTTTTAGATCCTTTAGTTTCACGTTGCCTGTGATGTTAGCTGTTCCCTCGCCGCCTTTTAAAGATAATTCTTCAATTGTGACAGCATGGTTATTAAAAGTTATATGGCCTTTTATCTCATGATATTCAATCCCCGTTTTCGAAATCTTAATGATGCCATCGCTTACATATGCATCTCCATGAATAGAAGGACTTTTAGGATTCCCCTTCAAGAAAGCCTTAAGGGATACATTTCCTGATGCCTTTTCCACCTCTTTGGTGAGGGATGCAAGTGGAGCTAAATCCAATTCCTTGCATTCTATCAAGAGAGCAAGTCCTGAAGATAATAAACGTTCCTTCTCTCCCACAAGTGCTAGGTCAACAGGAACAGTTCCTACTACTCTCAGTAACCTCTTATTATTCTTTTCCACGACTGCTTCAATGTCTAACGCCCTTTGGGCATACTGGACTGTGGTCCATAGTCCTTCGAATGATAGGGCAAGAATATTACCTTCTCTAATGTTTAGACCCCCAGTAATAATGGGACAGTAAAAATTCCCTTTGATGCTAAGATCACTATCTAATTTGCCTTTAAGTGGAATTTTCATTCTGGCCATCTTTTCAATGGTACTCATATCGATGGATCTAAGGCCTAAATTTAAATTAAGGCCTTGAGAGAATTCTATGGTTCCAGCACAAGTAATTTCATGATTTTTATAAGCCATATGAAGAGGGTGTATATCAATCTTTTTACGGGAAATGCTTAGTTGAACCGGACCCTTATTCCTCCACCTCACAGGCTGTGTGTAAATTTCTATGGTCTCCAAATCGATGTTTGCTACCTTAGAACCTATTCCCTCCATGGTGCCCACTAGTCTATAATTCCTAGTAAAATTTTCATGGACATCAAGCCTGAACCGAAATTTCTCTTGGTCTAAGCTTCCATAAAGATTTACCTTATCAATGGACACCCCTTTCCAGAGTATATTGGAGGCTTGAAGATCAAGCTTCCCAGAAAGGTATTTCCTGTCTTTTCTTCCTTTGACCTTCGTATAAAGGGATTGCAAGGTAAGATTGCGGTAACGGATATTCTGTCCATTTATTGTTCCATCAAGGATAAAAGATCTCAAGGTGCCCCCTATTTTTCCCAGTGATTCCAGGCTGCCCTCAACCTCAATTTCTGGAAGGATCCCCCTTATAAATTTTAGATCTTCTATCTTAAGACTATAGATGAAATCGATGTCTTCTTTAAGCGTGGCCTGACCGCTTAAGGTAATCTTGGCCCCATCAGATGTAATATGGCATTTCCCTATACTAAAGTGCCTCCCATCCAAATGACCTTCGATTGCGGATTCACCGAGAGTTAGGTTGGCCACAGTAGAAGGCTCTATTCGTATAGATCCTGCAAGTAAAAGGTCTTTGATTAATTTCCCAGGTTTTTTTATGCCCTTAATCTCTGAGGAGAAATTGAGACTGCTTTTTAATCCTTCTCTACCTGTAAGAATTGATATATCCAGTTGGCGGACGTTCGTTTTTAGATTGAACTTAACTTCCTCATTGCTATTAATAAATCCACCGATATTACCCTCGCCATAAAAGGTACATGATCCAAAAGGGGTTTGAAAAACACTGGGTTTAATATGTAGATGTTTTCCTCTTAGGGACAGGTTTACTTCGGCGCTCTCAATCTTCTTCTCATTGAGGTAAGAAGGAAGCACCATCAATTTCAGATTCAATAGAAGAGCTGAAGGCTCTCTACCTTCCCCAGAGGCATGTATATCAAGGTTAATGTTTCCATAAACCTTGCCTTTAGAACAACCTGTTATAAAGGCGGGCAGCAAGTTCTGTGGCTTGAAATTTCGGATCTTACATTGAAAGGAGAATTTTGGCCTCAACATGTCGCCCATGTCTACTACCCCATAATTTTCTATCTTGAGGTCGTTATACACTAACTTCTGACGTATTTTGAGTGCTTCCCTTGGCCCTTCCACATGAATGTCTGTAGAAAAGATTCCTTTCAAGGGTACTTTGGGTATAAAGGCCTGGAGGTCCTTGAACGAGAGTGTAGGGAAATTGGCAGAGAGACTCAAGACGGGTGAGGTGAGATTTTTAATGGTTCCTTTCACCTCCCCTTTTGAATTTTCAGTATGTAACTTCAGATAGTTAATAACAAGATCTGTTCCATCAAAAATGACCTTGCCCCTTGATCTAATTACCTTTAAGGAGGGCTTTATGCATTCAAAGCTCACACCCTTAAATGAGAATATGGCCTGTCTCTGATCATTCTGTGTGGAAAAATCTAGGTGGGCTGAAAGATTTATAAATCTTATATCCTGGGTTAAAGGTTGTTTGCCCCTGTGTTTATGATCAACAATAGCTAAAAAGCCACCCCTTACCTTGATATTCTTAACTACAACGTTCCAACTACTTGGCGTACTTGTGGTATCTGCCTCCTTTTTTGCTATTTTCTGGGAGGTCAATTTTTGGTAATTCCATACCCCGGCTTCATCCCTCACCAAGATGAGCCTAGGGTTGTATAACGAAAGCTCTCTGATATAAAAGGTCTTTTTGAAAAGTGCTGGAAGGAAGTAACCTATATTTATCCGGTGTGCGTAAAAAAGCTCCCCTTCGGTTCCCACAAGTTGAACTTCTCGGAGGACTATATTTGTCAGGAAATTTCCCCCAATCTTACCTAACACTAACCGGCTTTGGGTCTTCTTTTGTATCTCCTGAGTAATTAAGGTTTTTGCCCTTTCTTTGAAGAAATCACTCTGGGTAAAAATGCCCAGTATCACCAAGATGACAAAGAGGATGATGCTGGCATAGCCTAGGATTTTTGCAAATTTCCCAAATTTCGTTTTTCGAATTTTTGATTTTGAGTCCTGTTCGTAGTTCATAACTCAACACTCCCTACTAAAATGCATGGCCTATACTGAAATGAAACCTACATAAACTCATGTCTCTCTCAGGCGGAGGATTCAGAGGAAAGGCTAAATCTAGTCGGATGGGACCCACCAAGGTATGGTATCTAATACCCCACCCAGCAGAAAATCTAAGTTCTGACATACGGAAATTAAAACTGTCTCTAGACACATTGCCTGCATCCAAAAAGGCGACACCCTTAATATCTCTAAACATAGAATGTCTAAGCTCTAGATTTCCCTCGATAAGAGAATGTCCCCCTATAGGATTGCCTTCCTTATCCAAGGGTCCAATTTCCTGAAATGGATACCCCCGAATGCTATTGCTCCCTCCAGAAAAAAACCTCTTGAAAATGGGTGCCTCCTTTGTATCCCCATAGGGTTGGATAAATCCCAATTTCAGTCGAGATGCCAAGGTAAGACCAGGTATGATTCTTCTATATACTCTAGCCTCTATCACTCCCTTAAGATAATCTACCCCAGAACCTAAGAGGAAAATAGCTGGTTCTAGAAAGACAGAGAAGACTGATCCCTTCTGAGGATCGAGAGAATTTTCGATAGTATCTCGCCTTAGACCTATCTCACCACCTGAAATCCAGTAAAATTTTCCCCTTTCGGTCTCTTTGAGTTCCTCAATCGTTGCCTCACCAATACCTACTGGCCTGTTTAGTTCTAAATTATAAGCAATAAAACCTTCTACATTTCGAGCTAAGTTTCTACCAACCTTCACCTGAGATGAAATCCTTTCATTGGTATAACTCTCCAGATACTCTCGATCGTACCCAAAATGAATACCCAGGTTAGAATCTCTGTCTATAAAGTAGGGTTGAGTGAAATCCATGGTTCCAGTTCGTATCAGCGATGAGTATTTAAAGGCAATGTCCAGATCTCTCAGGTTTCCCAAGAAATTTTTGCGGCTCCAAGCGATTTGGGCCCTAAACTCATCTTCGTCACCATATCCCACACCTACCTTAAGGTTCCTTTTTTTTCTTTCTTCGACAGCAACTTGGATGGGAATTTCTATTCCCTGCTTTGCCCCCAAAGATCTAAGTATGACAGACTTAAATAGGCCCAATTTATAGATATTCTGTTGACTTTCATAAACCTTCTTTAGTGAGAATACCTCACCCTCCTTAAAGGTTAATTCTCCTAATATGACATGGCCTTTAACTTCCTTATTTCCCACAATAGTAACCGGACCAAAATATGTAAGTGGGCCGGGATCTACAGTGAATGTTATGTTTGCTTGATAATGCCGTTTGTCTATAACCACCCTACCTGACACCTTTGCATCTGAATATCCCTTATTTGCAAGTGTCTTTCGAATCCTTTCCTTTGATTCTTCATATGTATCGACTTTAAAGGGCTCTCCTATCTTGAGCGAAATCGCCTTCAGAAAGCACTCTTCCCACTTCTTTCCATCCTCTTCACTGGTAATTATGCCTATTTTTTTGATCAGTGTCGGCTTTCCCTCATCTACCATAATTTTTACCTTAACCATCTTCTTTTTTAAGTCTTTCTGCAGCCTATATTGCGCTTTAGCGTGGTAATACCCATAGTCCCGATAGATACTTTCTATCCTTTTAATGTCCTTCTTCAGGGTGGTTTCATCAAAAACAGGGTGTGGAATCCAAGGCCTCCATGACGGTTCCTCAGTAACAATTCCCTTTTTGACCGCAGCTATGGGAACTTGGTGCACGCCAATAAATTCCAGTTTTTTAATAAAAAATTCCCCCTTTGTCTTAGCCCAGACATCTCCTGATGTAAGAACAAAAAGCGCCATAAAAAAAACAGCTCCCAGGGCATAAAGCCTTTTTCTAATCCATGGAAAGTTTATAATGGTAAACCCCGTTAGAGTTTCCCCCCGTTGCTTATTAAAGTAGCTACGGGGTTCACATGGGGCTTTATACCCCGTGTGAAAAAACGGATAATCTTTTTGAATACCATCGCCGCCCCGTAAGAGACCGGAGGTCTTACGGGGCCTGTGCTTCTTCACCCCGTTAGAATTTATTATAACAGGGCAAGCGGGGCATTCTAACAGAGTAAATCGGCGCCACATGACGGTCTTCATTCTTCCTTATAGACCTATACTTACCCCCGAGCTATACGGATACTTTCACAAAAAAACTTCAATTTGCACCATTTTTTAGAAGGTAAGTTGCAGGGTAGATGGAATATACCACAAAGAACCTAAGTTACCAAAATAGTCGATGTTAAAATTTAAAAAACAAAACCTATAGAGATACTAGCCGGGGAGAATTCATGTTATAGGTTACTTGCATTTATATCCTCAAAAAATGGAACTGGAGTGGAATGGCCCTGTAGGACCAGAAATTACAATAGGAAGGATATACTAACCTACTATTACCGCTTCCCCCTTGGTTAAATAAATAGGTGGTTAAATAAATAGGGACACATCCTATTTTTTAACCTTCCAAGGTCTTCCCTCTGCCAGTCTCGTAGGCATCGATTATACCCTGTCTGCCAACAATGATTCCACCTGTTGGAAAATCGGGA
>DTXE01000044.1 GCA_012962595.1 Syntrophaceae bacterium
ATCTGGAGAACTAATTTCAGAAAAAGAGCGAGAACTTTTCTTGGATGATTTGCATCGTTATCTTGTATGGGTTGGAGAAAAAATTCCAGACCAAGTAAGACTTGATGGCGATTTAAACCCCAGCCTTTGGCTGGGGTCTAATAAACAAATCCTTAACTTGCATGAACTTATTTGGAGGCAGGAGGATTGAGGGGAAACCCTCCTGCCTATATTGCATTTTCATATTTGTTTGTGACCGAAGGTCATGAATGTTTCATGTTTGCTCCTTGATAGTGAGTCTTTTGAAGACATCCTCCAGGTTCATAGTCTCGCGTCTGAGTTCTATAAGGCTCCAACCATTATTGGCAACCAAGAAAAATAGTTTCTCTCTTATATCTACCCCCACATCACTCTGGATCTTAAATTGATGACCATTTTCCTGTTCTTGGCCCACTTCCACAAAATCCTTAATATCGGATTCCTCATCTAACCTCTTCCGTATGACATCTATAGGCCCCCTGATGGTTGCATAGATGGTTTCTCCACCTTTAGACTTGGTAGCCAACTCCTCTGGGGTCCCAGTGCCTACGATTTCCCCTTCATTAATAATAATCACCCGATCGCAGGTGGCCGAGACTTCAGGAAGGATATGTGAACTAAGTATTACGGTCTTCTCTTTTCCGATTCTCTTAATGAGTTCCCGGATCTCGATTATTTGAATAGGGTCAAGCCCTATGGTAGGTTCATCTAAAATGAGTATTTCCGGGTCATGGATCAAGGCCTGAGCCAAACCCACCCTCTGCCGAAAACCTTTAGAGAGCTCACCTATATCCTTGTGAACCACAGATTGAAGTCCGCATATACCCACAATTTCCTTGATTCTAGCTTGCCTTTTCCCATTTGGAATGTGTCGAATCTCAGCCACGAAATGCAAGTATTCTATAACCCCCATATCTAAGTAGAGGGGGGTATTTTCTGGAAGGTATCCAAGCTGCTTACGGACCTCAAGTGGGTGTTCGAAGACATCGTATCCTGCCACACTGACTCTTCCCGAATCTGCTGGTAGATAGCAGGTAAGAATCCTCATGGTAGTAGTCTTTCCAGCCGCATTGGGACCCAGAAATCCCACCACCTCCCCCTTATCTACTTTGAAAGATACATCCCTTAGGGCCACGGTAGGGCCATAACTCTTTGCCAGATGCTGGACCTCAATCATAATTTACCTACTGTATAGATTTTTCAGAAAATTAAAATTTTAAAAATGACTATTGAGTTAACTCAGCATCGGTTCTGGGTCTATTTTGGCGGGAGAGTTTTACCCACGATTCTTTTAAGAGCACGGAAAACCTACCGTGATCTCAAAATCAATATTAAGAAACCCAGATACCTTCAAGTCTAGGTAAGAGTTATATAGTATTATTCAAAATCTCCCGCTTGGCAAGGCTAAAGTGATAAGGTATGTCTCTTCCAGTAAATATAAAAAGGTATCCCGGTTAGTACAATTCCTATCCCTATTAAGGACTCAAGGGGTTTTCCAAACAAAATCTGTATCGCTATCCAGATGTAAGCAAGAATAAAGATAACAGGAGTATAAGGATACCCCCAGGTTCTGTAATCGGGCCTTAAGTCGGGACGACGTAATCTCAAGGTAAATAGGGCTATGCCAGAGGCAATGGAGGAAAGGAGTATGGCAAACACCACGTAAGTAAGGAGCTGGTTAAAGGTACCTAAAACGATTAAAACACATGAAAGTGCTGCTTGAAGACTTATAGACACATGGGGCGTACGGTATTTGGGATGAACCCGTGTCATCATGCCCACAAAAAGACCATCCTTAGCCATTGCATAATACATTCTAGGTGCGGTTAGGATTGTGGAATTAAGTGTTCCCAGAATGGCCAGGCAGATTAAAAGGGAGATTAAGGTCGCAGGTACTGGGCCAAAAAGGACAGAGGCAGCCTTTTCTCCGATGTTCACCACTCCTGTCATCTCTTCTACAGGAAGGGCATATATATAGATTGAATTTAGAGTGCAGTAGAGTATCATAGCCACTAAGGTCCCAATTATAAATGACAGGGGAAGGTTGGTTTTTGGGTTTTTTATCTCGCTTCCCATGTAGGCAGAAGCAAACCAGCCACTATAGGTGAAGATAACTGCAATCATGGCTGTTCCCAAAAGGTTTGTTACTTTAAAATCTCTTGTAGAAAATACAGTGAAATGATGCCAGCTACCTTTACCTATGGTAAATCCCAGGGCAATAAGCCCAATGATAGTCAGTAATTTTACCATAGTCAAAAAATTCTGGGTCTTACTTCCGGCCTTAACCCCCAGGTAGTTTATAGTGGACAATAGAAGAACCATGGAAATGGCCATCAATTTCTCTTGGATTATTTCCTTAAAAATTGGGAAATAAAATGATAGATATTTCACTGCCCCTACAGATAGCGCAGCAATAGAACCAGGATTAATAACAAAGAAACTTATCCAACCCAGAAGGAAACCTGCCCAGGGGCCATAGGCTGCCTTTAAATAATTATAATCACCTCCAGCATGGGGAAGGGCTGAGGCCAACTCCGAATAGGTTAAGGCACCGGCTAGGGTTAAAAATCCTCCTATAATCCAAATAGCTATAATATATAAGGGATGTGGGAGTTCTTGAGCTAAAAGACCGGTAGTAATGAAAATACCCATCCCCACCACATTTCCTATAACAATCATGGTGGCATCGAACAGGCCTAAATCTCGCTTTAACTCTAACCTGTCTTCCACAATATGTTCCTATGGGGAAATTCTGGATATTCCAAGAATTAAAAATAGTCATCATAGGAACTTTTGTCAAACCGGGTCTTCCAACCCATTTCCTTGACATCCCCCTCTTTGCCACATATAAATATCTAAATTGACTACAACTGAGACTTAAGTGGATAGACCCTGGCTTAAATATTATCAGGATAAGATACCTTCTAGCCTTGACTATCCCCCACTCACCATCTACCAGTTATTAGCTAATTCCGCCCTAAGGTTTTCCAAAAAAGACGCCCTCATCTTTTTTGGCCAGAGAATTACTTACTCTGAACTAGTTACTTTAGTAGATAGGTTCGCGGGCAGTCTATATCAATTAGGCATAAGAAAGGGCCATAGAGTGGCAATTTTGCTCCCCAATTGCCCACAGATGGTTATTGTCTTCTATGGCATTTTGAAGCTAGGGGCTATTGTGGTGCCCCTAAACCCCCTTTATATGGAAAGGGAAATAGAATTTCACATAAATGACTCTGAAACACAAAATATAGTGGTTTTAAATTCTCTTTATCATAAGATTTCCCATATCAAAGAAAAAGGGATGCTCAAAAATATCATAGTTGTTGATATAAAGGACTTTCTACCAAAAGGCCTAAGGCTTCTCTATCCCCTTCAGCAAATGGTTAAAGGTCAAAAACCAACCATAAAAAACAAGCTAGGAGGTCATCCTTTTAAAGATTTAATAAGCAAGAAATTATTGGAGGTTCCAGATGAGGTATTGCCTCATGACCCCGCAGTACTTCAATATACTGGAGGCACTACAGGTACCCCCAAAGGGGCAGTGCTCACCCACCAGAATATAGTTGCTAATATAATCCAGCTGAGAGCCTTCTATTTCATGATGAGAGATGGAGAGGAACGGATACTATCTATCTTGCCCTTCTTCCACATTTACGGCCTAATGATAGGACTCAATTTTCCCGTATATGTGGGGGCAACCGCTGTACTCCTACCCACCTTTACCCCGGCAGAGGTGCTAAAGGCCATCAGCCGATATAAGGTTACCCTTCTTCCTGGCATACCATCCCTTTATACAGCCCTCTGCCGTCACCGCAGCATTGGAAGATATGATTTAACATGTCTTAAGAGTTGTATATCTGGCTCCTCACCATTACCCTTAAAGGTTATGGAGGACTTCTCTAGATTAACAGGGGTTAAAATTATAGAGGGCTATGGGCTCACAGAGGCCTCACCGGTTACTCATTTCAATCCTCCACATCATGAAAAAAAGGCAGGTAGTATTGGCATTCCTTTACCAGATACCGACTGTAAGATAGTGGATCTGGATAAGGGAGAGAAGGAGATGCCAGTAGGCGAGGCTGGTGAACTATGCATAAAGGGACCTCAAGTTATGGAAGGGTACTGGAACAGACCCCAAGAGACTGCAAATACCTTGAGGGAAGGCTGGCTCTATACCGGCGATATAGCCAAGATGGATGGGGATGGATATTTCTATATTGTAGACCGTAAGAAGGATATGATTCTTGTGGAAGGATACAATGTCTATCCTCGGGAGATTGAGGAGGTATTAATTACCCATCCTAAGGTTATGGAGGCCGCAGTAATTGGAGTCCCTGATAGCTTGAGAGGAGAGGTGGTTAAGGCATTTATTGTTTTAAAGGACCGTGAAACTGCTACCGAAAAAGAGATAATTGCTTTTTGTAGGGAAAGATTGGCTAGATATAAGGTGCCCAAGAAGGTAGAGTTTAGAAGGGAATTGCCCAAAACCTTAATAGGCAAAGTGGATAGGAAAATCCTTAGAGGAGAACGGTAGTTTGAATATGAAACATTCATGGCCCTTTCCGTTCCTCCAGCCAAAACTATATCACAAAAACCTGAGGCCACCCAAATGAAGGCATTCCTGATA
>DTXE01000045.1 GCA_012962595.1 Syntrophaceae bacterium
AGAGATGATAGAAAAACACGGTTTTGTTAAGGATTATGAGGTTCAATTCAAGAAGAAAGATGGAACTAAGATTTATGTGTCAATCACAGCCAATGTAAGAAGAGACAAAAATGGAAATATCTCAGGGTACGAAGGTATTATAAGGGACATCACTGAAAAGAAAAAAGCAGAAGAAGAAATCAAACGCCTCTATGAAAAAACTAGAGAGTTGGCCGATAAGGATGCCTTAACCGGTTTATTTAACCACCGTCGGATTAATGAGCTTTTAAAACAGGAGATCGAAAGAGCCAAAAGGGGAGCAGATGTTTTCTCCATAATGATGTTAGATGTGGATGACCTAAAGCTTATCAACGATGCCCACGGTCACATAGTGGGAGACAAGCTTCTTAAAAATGTAGCCACCATTTTAAAAAATTCCTCCAGGTCTGTGGATTCCATAGGCCGCTACGGAGGAGACGAATTCCTAATGATCTTACCTTATACCCACGGAGAGAAGGCAAAGGCCATAGCTGAGAGGATTTTCCAGCAGATCAAACAAGAAGGGTTGAGGGTGGATAAAGAGACAACCATTCCTGTTGGTTTAAGCATCGGGGTAGCTACCTATCCCTTTGACAGTATGGTTGCACAGGATCTCATTTCCCTGGCCGATAGAAGCATGTATGAATCCAAGCAGTCTGGAAGAAGTGTAGTTTCTATCAGTACACCAGAAGTTACTGAATATTTGACCACAGAGAGCCCGTCCTTCGGTATCCTTGAAGGTCTGGTTGCTGTGATAAATAGCAGGGACCGCTACACCAAGGCCCATTCCGATTTAGTCACCAGGTTTTCGCTTTCACTGGGAAAAGAGCTAAATTTGCCCCATGAACAGATGGAGGCCTTAAAAATCGCTGGCCTCCTCCATGATATTGGTAAGATTGGGATACCTGAGAGTATTTTGAGGAAGCCCGGTCCCTTGAAAACTGAGGAGTTCGAGATTATTAGGCAACATCCAAGATTGGGTGCCACGATGCTCAGTCCTCCCCCACACAGGGAAGATGTGATGGGGGCAATAATGTTTCACCATGAGAGGTATGATGGTAAGGGTTACCCTGGCAAGTTAAAGGGAAAAGATATACCTCTCCTTGCCAGAATTATTGGGATTGTAGATGCCTATTCCGCTATGGTTACTGACAGACCCTATCGGAAAGCCTTGACTAAAGATCAGGCTATAGAGGAGTTAAAGAAAGGTGCCGGCACACAATTCGATCCAGATTTGGTTTCCAAATTCATAAAGTGTTTGAGGGAAAGTGAATCATAGGGAGGATTCCATGGGTTCTTAGGGATGTTTTGAAGGGCGTGAATCATCCGATCGGTCCATTTTTTTGCCTGCCTGAATATTTCGGATAAGTTGGGAACAAAGGCCCAGAAAAAATACCACGCTGATGAGAATGATGAGACTTGCAGAAAAGAAAGTCGCCACAAAATGCATTGGATTGTGGAGACTGTATGCTGCCCGAAGTAACTGCAATCCAAATACACCGAACAATACGGTTAGCTCCATTAGGAAACCTCGGATTACATACCAGGTTACTGTCACTATACTCGACCTTATACCACTAACATATTAGGAAATGCAAGATCACGAAACATTCATGACCTTCAGTCACAAGGA
>DTXE01000046.1 GCA_012962595.1 Syntrophaceae bacterium
ATCTCTTGCGGCACCTATACCAATATTAGTTAATTCTAACTCATAGGTAAATTTTTCACCTATTTTTATATTATTAATATTTTGACCATATTGATCTAAATAAAGGAGCTATTTTCACATGAAAAGCTAAAATATATTAAAAAGACCTCAACAGGGAAATCACCCGGTATCATTTTAGTTTTTCTCAGGGAGCAAGAAGAATGGGAACACCAATTAAAAAACTCGATCCTGTGGAGGTTTATAGAGCAATTCAGGAATTTGCAGACGAAGAAATGGAAACACTGCTACTGCTTATGGATAAAGATTTAACACAAGAGATTTTACTGAGGCGGGAAGAGGCCAAATCCAAGCCAGAGGACTTACTGAGTGAAGAGGAATTCTTCAAGCCACAAATATAGTCTCAAATTCCATAAGTCAGTTAAGAAGAATTAAAACCTCATCTTTACCAATTAAAACAAGACCCATACTTACCAAAACCCTTAAAGGTATCTTTAAAGGACTTCCATCCCATCACTTTACATCTGCAGGCACTAATTACAGAATCATTTACGAGATACTTGAGGATGAGAAACAAATTTTAAATTTGATGAAAGGCTCAACAAACGCTAATAACGATCTAAACGAACCTAACGATCCTAACCACAAAAACCATGAGCCATGAGCTATCAGCTATGAGCTTCCACTCAACGCTCTAAACAAACCAAACGAAAATAAATGAATAATGTAGCTTTGACCCCCTTCACCATGACTCAGCAACTCAAACAAATGCATCTACCAGTAGAGAAATCGCTGGTGATGGAATTAGCAGTTATCGGCACTCTCCTGGGCCTTATCTATCATCCCATTCTTATTAAGTTGGTTGAAGACTGGAGTATAGATCCCAACTATTCCCATGGCTTTCTAATTCCCCTCATTTCAGGTTACCTCATCTGGGAAAGGCGGAAGACCTTGGGGGAAACAGAG
This sequence comes from Syntrophaceae bacterium, assembly GCA_012962595.1. Lineage (GTDB taxonomy): Bacteria > Desulfobacterota > DTXE01 > DTXE01 > DTXE01 > DTXE01. The sequence continues at coordinate 964 of DTXE01000046.1, forward strand.
ATAAAGCCTTATAACATGGGGGTCATTCTCCTACTAATGGGAATCTTTATACTCATTGTAGGAAATATAGCCAGTGAGCTTTTTACTAAGAGATTTTCTCTCCTTGTTGTTTTAAGTGGAATCATCCTATTTATGATGGGGAAGGAATTTGCCAAAAAACTCCTTTTCCCTCTTGCCTTCCTCATCTTTATGATTCCACTGCCTTATATCCTTTATGATGCCATAGCCTTTCCTCTAAAACTATTTGCCTCAAGGATAGCTACCCTGTCTTTACTTCTCGTTGGTATCCCCGTCCTCCGGGAAGGGAATATTATCTATTTAGCCAATACTACCCTAGAGGTAGCCGATGCCTGTAGCGGCATTCGCTCCTTGATGTCCCTCATGGCTTTAGGTGTAATCTTTGCCTATATTAGCCAAAATCATCTGTGGAAAAAGATCACTCTGGTAATCTTAACTGTACCTATAGCGGTTATTGCTAATGCCTTTCGTGTGACAGGAACCGGTTTTTTATCCCACTATTATGGTCAGGAGGTAGCCGAAGGATTCTTTCATACCTTCTCCGGCTGGCTCATCTTCATAGTGGCATTTGTGTTATTATTCGCTTCAGGCCTCTGCTTGAAGAAAATAGGCAATGAATGATTGATCAAAACGTTTGATCACTCCGTTATGTTCGATCGCTCCGCTCGTTCGCTCGTTTCCAACATTTCAAACACCTTAATGTCAATCGTCTCGCTCGTTCAAACGCCTTGAACGTCTCGAACAACTCGAACATTTCTAAGAAATAAAAGATGGAATTTAACTTTGAAAAATTAGAAGTCTGGCAATTAGCCATGGATTTGATAGACGAGATATACGAAATTACCAAGAAGTACCCGGACGACGAGAAATTTGGCCTTACCTCCCAGGCTAAGCGGAGCGTAAGTTCTATCGCTTTAAACATAGCTGAGGGAAGTATTCGTGGTAAGAAAGAATTTATCCAATTTATCCGCATTGCCTTAGGTTCTTTAGTTGAAACCGTCACTAACCTGAAGATAGCCATCCGAAGGAGCTATATCACCCAAGATGACTTCGAAAACATTAAGACGATAGAACCCTTGTATTTCAAATTAATCAAGCTATCCAAATCATTGAAATAAGCCATCTCTAACAATTCGAACGTCTTGAACAATTAGAACAAGCGCAGCGATCGAACAATTCGAACCTTTCGAACAATTCGAACGTTTCGAACAATTAGAACCATGTCCCATCGTCCCCAATTCCTCATAACTCTGTTGTTACTATTATCAGCCTTTATTTATATCCGCTTTCTTTCAGATGTACGGGCGGTTCCTCTAAAGAGAGGTCTGAACCAATTCCCGACACATATCGGTGAATGGGTTGCCATCCAAGACGAGGCCATGGATAAAAAAACCCTGGATATCCTGAATGTAGATGATTACATCATGCGGCATTACCAAAATCATAATGGCCACTCTTTATGGCTATATGTGGGCTATTTTCAAGACCAAAAAGAAGGGGCAATGATCCATTCTCCCAAACACTGCTACCCAGGCGGTGGCTGGCAGCCTATTGAGAGCGGGATCCAGACC
>DTXE01000047.1 GCA_012962595.1 Syntrophaceae bacterium
ATTCCCTCCTTTAAGATGTCGATAGAACATGGGAGATAGCACATTTTGGATTCTTTCAACCCATATCTTCAATCCAATATCTAACCATCTGGAAAAGATATAAAAGGGGAAGGCTTATGAGAAGGTTGTTTGGAACTGATGGAATTAGAGGTGTGGCCAACGAATACCCCATGACTGCGGAGATAGCCCTCAATATTGGCAGGGCAACGGCCTATCTATTCAAGCGAAAAGGACATACTCCCCGAATTATCATTGGAAAAGATACCCGTGTTTCTGGATATATGCTGGAGAATGCCCTGGTTTCAGGGATCTGCTCTATGGGGGTAAACGCCCTTCTAGTGGGACCTTTGCCCACACCAGGGATTGCCTTTATAACCACCAATATGAGGGCCGATGCAGGTATTGTTATTTCTGCTTCTCACAACCCATTTCAAGATAATGGAATTAAAATATTCTCCGGAGAGGGCTTTAAACTTTCGGATGAGAAAGAGCTAGAGATAGAAGAGATGGTCTTTTCAAACCATGTGCACACCTTACATCCATCTCCCCAAGAATTGGGCAAGGCCTATCGAATAGAAGATGCTAAGGGTCGGTACATTGTCTTTTTGAAGCATACCTTCCCCAAGGAATATACCCTGGAGGGTATGAAGATTGTTCTCGACTGTGCTAATGGAGCCACCTATAAGGTAGCACCTATCACTTTCGTTGAGCTAGGAGCTGAGGTTAACCCTTTGTTTGCTGAGCCTAATGGAGAGAATATCAACGCAAATTGTGGATCTCAGCATCCTGAAATTTTGGCCGAAGAGGTGGTTAAAAATAAGGCGGATGTGGGATTCGCTTTCGATGGAGATGGTGACCGTCTTATCGCTGTTGATGAAAAGGGAAATATACTGACAGGAGATCAAATTTTAGCCATCTGTGGAAAGATGTTGAAAAAAGAAGGGAAACTCACCAATAATCTAGTGGTGAGTACAGTTATGAGTAATATTGGACTTGGTCTTGCTTTAAGAGAGTTAGATATTGAACATATAATGACAAAGGTTGGCGATAGGTATGTTTTAGAAGAGATGCAGGTAAAAGGGGCCTCTATCGGTGGAGAAGAATGTGGACACTTGATCTTTCTCCAACATCATACCACAGGAGATGGAATCATCACAGCCCTGCAGGTTTTGGCTGCCATGAAAAAGGAGCAAAAGCCTTTATCAGAGCTGGCCCAAATCATGAAAGTATTTCCCCAAATGTTAATCAATGTGAAGGTAAAGGCTAAGCCTGAAATATCCACTGTTCCTGAGATAAACAAGGTTATCAAAGATGTGGAAAAGGAGTTGGGTGATAAGGGAAGAGTCCTAGTTCGATACTCGGGGACGGAGCCTATGTGCCGGGTTATGGTAGAAGGTCCTACTCAGGAACATACAGAAAGGTATTGTAAGCGTATTGCCCACGTGGTTCAGAATAAATTAAATTAAGAAAAATCATCATCCACTAATCATATTAATAAATTACAATTTTTAGGAGAAATCCTCATGACCCTTGGGGCCACAAGGAAACATGAAAATAAACATTGGCTACTTGCTATTTGCCAAAAGCGAACAGCAAAATTGGCTATTTGCCTTCTGCCATTTGCTGGAGCATATCCAGTTCATCTAGTGCGATACCTGTACCTTTTGCTACTGCAAGTAGGGGGTCTTCTGCTATATAGACGGGTAGTTTTACAATATCGGAAAGATACTTGTCCAAGCCTCTGATAAGTGCTCCTCCACCTGTAAGAACGATACCATTTTCCACGATATCACCTGCAAGTTCAGGAGGGGTTTGTTCTAAAACATCTTTAAGTGCACCGGCGATCTCTTCAAGTGAATCTTTCATCGCTCCTCTAATATGCTCAGAAGTGATCTCGATAGAAGTAAGGGTTCCTTCAACTTGATCTCTGCCTCGTACAGTGGTTGTTAGCTCTTCATCGAGTTGTATTGCTGTACCAATTTTGATCTTGAGTTCTTCCGCGATACGATCACCGATAAGAAGATTGAAATTCTTTTTAATATAATCTACAATGGCTTGGTCCATGCTGTCTCCAGCAACACGAATAGACTTACTAAGGACAAGTCCACCCAGTGAAATGACACCTATCTCGGTTGTACCTCCACCGATATCTACAACCAAATTACCATTAGGTTCTTTTACCGGGATACCCGCACCGATCGCTGCTGCCATGGGCTCTTCTATAAGATAGACATATCGTGCACCTGCATTCTCGGCAGAGTCTTTTACTGCACG
>DTXE01000048.1 GCA_012962595.1 Syntrophaceae bacterium
CCGACTCTCTCTTCTGCTTTTTCAGCATCGTAAGGAACACCTTTTGCGTGTTTATTGTGAGTCTTTTTCAGGTAAAACCTGCAGTAATCGCTGACTCACGATTTATAGACATAATATGCAATCTTGGTTCTTGGTTTTCCTTCCTACCTCACTAAGAACTAAACCTCCACAAGAGACGGTGGAAAAAATCTTAAACACGGAGACAGTCCGTAACCTGTTAGCTGGATCGGAAAAGAGAACGAGAACTTCACTTACCCCTTATGCAATGGAGAGATTTTGGAATTTGGATGTGAAGGTATCCATCGGTAGGAATAGATGGAAACTTAATGGCTATCAGACAAGTTACGGGAAAGGTTTAGGAGAAACCAGGCAAGGGCCTCGTCTTTAATGGAGGTAGTAGAAAGATACTCCGCCTTTGCAAGTTTTTCTGATGGTCAATCCATTGGATATAAGAAGGAATTCAATTTGGTCAAATCAAGCTATAGTGATCTAAAAGATAGAGGGCTAAATGTATTGGACCCGAACAGCCTAAATCTTGAGATGGCTTATGAGAATCAAGGGTTATATTGAATTGTCGCTGAACAGCTTGATGAGCATGGCAGCCACGAAATTTATGTTCCAGCCCAATTTGTCTTTTTGTTTTGTAATCTTGATGAAATGAGTCTTACCAGCGGAGTAACTTCAAATGGCTTAGCTTCAGGAAATACAATGGATGAGGCTAAGTTACATGGCCTATTGGAATATATAGAGAGGGATTCAGAAAAGATTATGCTTTACTCTCAAGAGAGATGCTTCTCTTTAGAGGCAGAAAATCCTGTGGTAAGAGATATTCTAAACGCCGGCAGGGAAAGAGGTATTCATGTTCAAATTTTAGAATTAACCTCTGAATTTGGAATTCCATGTTACAAGGCCTTCATACAAAGTCCAACAAGTGTAATTTTAAAGATCCATACCACCTTCTGAGGGATTTAAGACAATGAAATATGAACAACTTCCAAATTATTCCTCAGGAAATGTAAGCCAGGATTTACAAATATTGGAAAGACTGTTAATGATGAACGGCTATTTTCCCATTTATGCACATCTGACGAGAAGGGATTTAGATATACCTGTAGTAAGAGTAATAATACCTAGATTGGAAATGATGCCTGTGTTAGATACCTTTTCTAATTTTAATAAAGGGCAATTCAAGAATTATTTAAAGATCACGGAGGTTTAAAAGGACTAGAGAGCCAGCAGGTAGGGTTAGTAGGTTGGCCTGAAGTGCCTGAGCCTTAGCGAATTGCCCACTACCGAAACAGAACTCATGGCCATGGCTGCTGCAGCTACCACCGGTCTTAGAAGGATGCCGAAAAAGGGATAAAGAATGCCAGCCGCAATGGGGATTCCTAAAGTATTATAAATGAAGGCCCAGAATAGATTCTGCTTGATGGTGCACATAGTCCTTTTAGAAAGCTGAATGGCAGTAATTACCGCCCGTAAGTCATCCTTGATCAGTGTAATATCTGAAGCCTCCATAGCGATATCGGTCCCAGTGCCTATAGCAATACCTACATCGGCTTGAGCTAATGCCGGCGCATCGTTTATCCCATCTCCCACCATGGCAACTATCTTTCCCTTATCCTGCAGCATCTTAATCTGTCTTGCCTTATCCTCAGGAAGCACCTGGGCCAAAACTCGATCGACCCCCACTTGATGGGCAATTGCCTCACCGGTAGCCCGATTATCTCCGGTAAGCATTATCACTTCTAGCCCCATATCCTTAAGTTTAGCTACTGTCTCCCTGGAATACTCTTTAAGGGTATCAGCCACAGCTATCACTCCTGCGGTCTCACCATCTACAGCCACGAATATTGCTGTTTTTCCCTCGCCAGCAACTTTTTCAGCATCTATTTTTAAATTTCCCATTTCTATTTTTCTATCGGTCATAAGTCTCAGATTGCCTAAGAGCACCTTCTTCCCATCTACAGAGGCCTCTACCCCCTGACCCGCAATGGCATTAAAGTCTTGAGAGGTCTCAAGCTCTAAACCCATCTCTTCCGCCCCCTTAACTATAGCCTCTCCCAGGGGATGTTCAGAGCCCTTCTCTACCGAAGCCGCCAGTCTTAATATTTCCTGTTCCTTAAACCCATTGGCCGCAAGCACATCTGTTACCTCTGGCTCTCCTTTGGTTAAGGTACCTGTTTTGTCAAAAATAATGGTCTTAATGCGATAGGTGGTTTCCAAGCTTTCACCACCCTTTATTAGCACCCCATTCTCTGCACCTTTTCCGGTTCCCACCATAATGGCAGTAGGTGTTGCTAATCCCAAAGCACAGGGGCAGGCAATAATCAGTACCGCCACAAAGTTAAGCAAGGCAGAGGCCAAAGCCGGCTGGGGACCCCATAGATACCATATAAAAAAGGTTATGATTGCAACTATTATAACTGTGGGTACAAATATAGAGGCTACTTTATCGGCCAACCGCTGAATGGGTGCCTTTGAACCCTGGGCCTCTTCCACCAACTTTATGATCTGTGCAAGGGCTGTCTCTTTTCCGACTTTGGTAGCCTCAAAGGTAAAACTACCGGTTTTATTGATGGTTGCACCAATTACCTCCTCTCCCACATTCTTCTCCACAGGTATGCTTTCTCCTGTAAGCATAGACTCATCCACAGCCGAGTGCCCTTCTTTAATAATCCCATCCACCGGTATCTTTTCTCCTGGACGTACTACTATCAAATCTCCTTTAACTACTTCATCAACGGGAATATCAATCTCTTTCCCATTACGGATTACCCGGGCAGTCTTGGCTGCTAATCCCATCAATTTCTTGATGGCCTCGGATGTCTGCCCTCGTGCCCTAGCCTCGAGCATTCGGCCCAGAAGTATTAGGGTAATAATTATGACTGTAGTGTCAAAATAGACATTTACCTCTAATCCACTGCGGATAAAGACCTCTGGATAAAAAGTGCCTACAGTACTGTAACAATAGGCAGAAAAGGTCCCCACGGCAATGAGGGTATTCATATCTGTAGTCCTGTGTCTGGCGGCTTTGAAGGCACCCACAAAGAACTGTTCTCCGGCCCAAAAGAGTACCGGGGTTGTTAAGGCAAAAAGCACATAAAACATACTCTTTCGTGGAACAGCACCAATGACAGGGAACCAATGCTGCATAGAACCTATGAATACTAAAGCACTCACAATAGCAGCAAAGACTAATTTGTGCTTTAAAACCCTAAACTCTCCTTCCTGAGCCTTCCTTTCTCTATCCACCATCTCTTCGGCCAAGCCCAAAAATTGATAACCAGCCTCCTTGAGAACCTTCTTAAAATCCTCAATTCCTGTTCGAGTAGGATTATAGGTAATTGTAGCCCGCTCGGCAGCAAAGTTAACTGAAGCATTCATTACCCCAGGGATACCACTTAGGATCCCTTCCACCCTAGCCACACAGGAGACACAACTCATGCCTCCTACACTAATATCCACTTTCCGGCTATCTGGGGGGCCGGCCTCTTCCATCTTCCTTACTTCATAACCTATCTCTTCAACTGCTTTTTTAAAGGTTTCAGGGCCTGTCCTCTCCGGATCGTAGACAATAGTGGCTCTTTCGGTTGCAAAATTGATGGATGCCTGGATAACACCATCTAGTCCTTGGAGCCTTTTCTCAATCCTAGCCACACAGGAGACACAACTCATTCCACCAATGGACATATCTAGTCTTTTGCCTCTCCCTCTATGGCCTCCATCATCTTTTTCCATCTTTCCTCTCCTAAACATTGTTTGGCTGCCTTACACCATTCTATGCAGGAAGGAACCCTTTCTTTGTGCACCATGTTGCCACAGGAAGGACACTTTGCCCTTAACTCATCAGAAAATATCTCTACCTCCTCTCCACATTCTGGGCATTTATGGAGACTGACCTTTAAATTTCTAAAGTCCTGTCCCGGACACCTCATAACCATTTAATCATCCTCCATTATGTTCTGAGAGAGTTCTGAAAAAATCCCTTTCGCAAATTTTCTAAAAACAGGAAATTTCGGGAGATTCAGAATTGACATTTGTTACAATAAAAGATGCTTCGTCCCCCAAGTTTTGAACGTACGATTTGATGGCCACAACGTATACATGCCTGCCCCTCCCTTTTAAACACCTGTAAATGAGCTTGAAATTGACCAGGATGCCCAGAAATATCACGATAATCTGAAAATGTAGTACCTCGATAATGGATAGCCTCAGTCATAACCCTGATAAGGGTGTCATACAATCTGGTAGCCTCTACCTCACCAAGGGTATTGCAGGGCCGAGCTGGTGAAATTTGTGCCCTATAAAGCCCTTCATTTACGTAAATATTACCCAGTCCTGCAATATTGCGTTGATTAAGTAGCCAGCGATACACAGTGCTGGAAGAGGTAGATAGGGAGGTATGGAATTCACGGGCGTCGATCTCACCCTTGATCAGATCAGGGCCTAAACGCTGGATTTGAGGTATATCGGAAATCCTTTGTGGATGCAATAGATACAACCGGCCCCATCTCCATTTATCATGATAGCTTAAATAGGATCCATCATGAAACCCCAGGTATACGCCGAGATATTTTCCTCGAGGCGTCGTACTATTGAAATAAAGAAGCCATCCTGTGACCTTCAAATGGATTAGTAAAGAAATATGGTCATTGGTAGATATTACAATATATTTACCATACCTCATCACATGCTTAAAGATTTTACCTGTGAGGGTGAAGATAAATTCATGAGGGGAGATTTCTGCAATAACGTTCTTATGGACAATGCCGATGTCTATTATCTGCTTTCCAATAATGGTGTGCTTAAGACCATTTACTATGGTTTGTACCTCGGGAAGCTCTGGCATAATATAAGGGAAGGGTAAATCGGTTAATAATTTTCGGCCAAGACTTCAAAATAGGCCTGGGGATGCTTACAGGCCGGACACTCATTGGGAGCTTCCTTTCCTTCATAGATATACCCACAGTTTCGACAATGCCACTTGACTACCCTATCCTTCTTAAAAACCTTGTCTTCTTCCAGATTTTTGATAAGTGCCAGGTAGCGATTCTCATGGAACTGCTCGGCCTTGGCTATCTCGGTTAGTGTCTTGGCTATCTTATCAAAACCCTCTTCTTTAGCAGCCTTGGCAAAATCAGGATACATGGTGGTCCATTCATAATTTTCGCCAGCAACCGCTGCCTTTAAGTTTTCCAAGGTACTTTCAGTTAAAACAGCCGGATAAGCTGCCCTAATCTCTATATCTCCTTCTTGCAAATACTTGAGCAATACCTTGGCATGTTCCTTTTCATTGTCAGCGGTCTCCAAGAATATGGCAGAAATCTGTTCATATCCTGCCTTTCTGGCCACACTGGCATAATAACTGTACCTACTTCTCGCCTGAGATTCACCGGCAAAGGCAATCATCAAATTCTTTTCTGTCTGGCTCCCCCTAAGTTCCATAGTAAACCTCCCTCTCTCACTGTTTTCTAATCTATCACCTGAAAATAGCTCCTCCAATTTGAAGGCAGGAGGATTTCTTTTTTGCTAGCTCCTCTTGTTTAAATTCCAAATCCCAAGCATCAAA
>DTXE01000049.1 GCA_012962595.1 Syntrophaceae bacterium
GAATAATAAGAATTTACATTCTGCCCCAGTAAAACAATCTCCTTAACTCCGTTGTTACTAAGATTTAGAATTTCATCAATAATGTTTTTTAATTCAAACCTTAGATTATGAACAATACACATCATCAGAAATTCTCCCCTGGCCTTTAACTTCCCCCTCAATAGAAGCCTCTCATTTTCACATGAATAGAGAATAAAAAGATTTGTTTCAAAAATAACTCCTCTTTAGGTAGAAGGTTCCACTATTTCATAGCATCTACCTCGTCATGAAGCCTTTCAAAGAAACTGACCATAAACTGATGTCTGTCCTGGGCCAATGTCCTACCTTCCTTAGTAAGCATCCTGTCTTTCACGTTTTTGAGTTTTAGGCTGAATTCTCTAAAGGCCGTATCCTCTCTACTGTAAGCATCAGTTTCTCTAATTTCCACATCTTTATTGTGCAATCTGGCACCGACCTCACCGGCAAACAAGAATGCCCTTCCTATGCCTACCGCCCCTATAGAATCAAGTTTGTCTGCATCAAAAAGGACTTTAGCCTCCAAGGTTTTAGGGGCCTTAGCTCCCCTAAACCTATGGGTTTCGATGCAATGGATTACTTTGTCTATCTCTTCTTGGGCTACACCGAACCTTTCAAGTATCTGCCTAGCCAGAAGTGCGCCCCTTTCAGCATGACAGATGGTACCACCCGATCTAATTTCATCATTTCTTCCAATATCATGTAATAAGGCCGCCATCTTTAAAATCTCTAAATCGGCCCCTTCTTTCTTACCAATACGTATACAAAGCCTGTAGACCCTCTCCACATGATCCCAACCATGACTCCCTTGGGCATAGGACATAAGCCTCTTTACTTCCTCCATTATCTCATGTAAAGTATCCATAATGCTTAGACCTAAACCAATCCTATCAAATAAAATGAATTTTACAAACTAAATTCCTCTATATGAAGACCTCTTTTTGGCTTTTAGATATCAATTATGAAATGATGGATGGATGTCCCCAAATCCACCTTTGGGGCCTGGATAATAGAAATAAGCGGATATTGGCCATAGACCGTAGCCCTACACCCTACTTTTACCTCCTATTAAAGAAGGGTAAGGATGTAAATGACGTGGCTCAAGCGGTTTTGAAGGTAGCTAGATCACTTAAGGATATTTTAGATGTTACTATAGTGGAGCGGAGGTACTTTGGAAAGTCTGCCAAAGTCCTTAAAATTACCTGTAAGGACCCTGACCATTACTCTATAAACAGGCTTGCCCGAAAGCTTACCAAAATAGAAGGGGTAGAGATGGCTCTTGAGGATGATATCCGCTTTTCCACCCAGTATCTTCTGGATACTGGAATTACTCCCTGCGGGTGGTATGAACTGGGAGGCAAAGAGGTAGAAAACAACCTAGGGGCTCAGGTAGACTCTGTATATCTCATTACTCAACCTCTTAAGCCTGTGGAGATAACTGGTATACCAAATCTCACAATCCTGGCCTTTACCATCCTTTGGTGTAACCAGAAAGCCATCGTCGTCTCTATGACTACCAACACCGGAGAAGAAAGGGAACTTATAGCAAATGATACCGATGATAAACCAGTTTTGGAGGGATTTATCAGGTTTATAAGGGAGTATGATCCTGACATTATCTTTGGCTATGATTCCAACCGCCAATGGCATAACCTCCTGGAGAGGGCAAAGAATCTTGGTTTGACCCTCTCCATAGATCGAATGGGAACAGAGCCCCATACCAGTATCCATGGTCATATATCGGTTACAGGGAGGACCAATATTGACCTTCTGGATTTTGCCCATGAGCTTGAACAGGTTAAGGTAAAGACCCTAAGCAATGTGGCAGAGTTTCTGGGGGTGAAGGTGGAAGGTGAGTACATTGAGGAAATGGATATCCCTTCATGGTGGAAAACCAAAGCGAAAAGAAAAGAACTTCTTAATTTTGCCAAAGCCGATGCCTCAAGAATTATAGGCATAGGTAACACTATGCTTGATTACATATTGGAGCTTTCTCATCTGGTAGGATTACCCCTGGATTATGTAGGTAGGGCAGCTACCGGATTTCGGGTGGAGAACTATTTGCTCCGTGAGGCTCGTTCTTTGGGCGAGTTGGCTCCAAAGCGTGTGGAGCGCCCTTATTTCCCTTACACCGGTGGCATGGTAATGGCTCCCAAATCTGGGATTCACAAAGATATAGCTGTCCTGGATTTTAAATCATTATACCCCAACCTCATGATTCTCTATAACTTGTCTCCTGATACCTATGTAGATATGAAAGAGAAGATTTCGGAAGATCAGGTATATATTGCACCAGAGTTGGGTCATCGCTTTCGGAAGACCCCTCCAGGTTTCTATAAGCACATATTAACTGGTCTCATTGGGGCTAGGGACAGGATCCACCAAAAGATGAAGTCACACCCTGTGAACAGCTTTGAGTATAGATTGCTTGATGCACGTCAGCGTGTGGTCAAGATTATCACCAACGCCTGTTATGGGTATGCAGGTTGGCTAGGGGCCCGTTGGTACTTGAAGCCCGTGGCGGAAGCCGTGGCTGCATGGGGGAGGGCTACCATATCCAAAGCTCAAGATAAGGCCAAATCACTGGGCTTAGAGGTAATCTATAGCGATACAGATAGCCTTTTTGTAAAGTATGATTCTCGGAAGATTGAAGCCCTAACCAGAGAGATAGAAGAGGAATTGGGACTAGAGATCAAGCCTGATAAAGTCTATAGGCGAATCTTCTTCACTGAGGCAAAGAAGAGATATGCAGGCCTCCTTCCAGATGGAAGGCTCGATATTGTGGGCCTGGAGGTGGTGCGGGGGGATTGGGCACCTGTGGCTAAGGATGTTCAGGAGAGGGTTTTGGAGATCATTTTAAAGGAAGAATCGGTGGATAAAGCTTTGGAGTATGTCCACCAATTTCTCTCCGATTTTCGTAAAGGGAAAGTTCCTTATAAGGATCTTGTGATATGGAAGACCATTACCAAACCATTAGAGGCATATAAAGCCCATGCACCTCATGTGGAAGCCGCCCGTCGACTCATTGAGGCTGGTTATAAACTTACCTTGGGGGATAAGATTGGGTATGTTATTACCAAAGGGAAAGGTAAGCTTTACCAGAGGGCCATCCCATACCAAATGGCCACATATGATCAGATTGACCTTGGATACTATATCTCCAACCAGATATTGCCTCCAGCCACCAGGATACTAGAGGAGTTTGGAATTAAGGAGAAATTTAGTTAGGTAACCTGACGTTTTATATCCTTTGCCATCTCCTTCCCAATAGTAGGAACCTTAGTTAGGGCCTCAATATCTGCCTTTTTCAAATCCCTTATAGTCCTATATCCGGCATTGAACAGATTCCTTCCCCTGACCCTTCCTATACCTTGAAGCGCTACCAGCTCAAGAAGCTCTTCCTTAACCCCATAGGCCAACCTTTTCCTCACGGGAGATAGGTACTTAACGGCACGCCTGAGCTTAAATACCCTTCCTATTTCGTAGCTTGAATAGAGAAGCCATTCACCCAGTTCCACTAAGGCCCTCATATCTCCAGGTCCAATATGATAACCCCCCACAATCTTATCTTCAGGGGTTTCTTCAATCCACTCAAGGAATACCAGAGCAGTCTTTACCTGGGCCAGAAATTCTTGATCCTCCTCCCCGGGCAAAGGGAGGAGGAACTCGTCTTTCCTTGCAACTATATGGGGTGTAAGCTTCTCATAGTCTCTCTTTCTCAAACGAAGGACCATCATATCAGGGGTGGCTGAGATGGCGTGGAAAAAAGAGAATGGTGTCAAATCTCTATCCCTTTCTTCTGCCTTGAATAGTGCATCCCTTATAATGACAGCACTTAGAGGGTCTATGTAAAGCTGGGCCACCCGAGTCCCAAAGGGTGTGGCCTTTAGATTTCCTCCTTCCTCTTTAATCATGCCCTCTTCTATAAGGAACCTTAAGACTTCTCTAACAATGGAGAGAATATCTGTTGGATCCTTATGAATTGCAAAGAAGGTATAGGAAATGAAATCTAGTATTTCGCCTTCACTTTTAGCAAGAAAGGTGGCTACACAAGCTAATATGTGACTTCTTAGGGCCGATTCGGTACCTAATTTTGAGATGACCTGTTCGGGTTCTCCTCCTACATACTTTTCAAATAAGAATGCTTGGTCTCTCCTGCTTTTAGCGATAAGTACTGCCTCGCCATGGTCATCATAGCCTGGCCTCCCAGCCCTTCCCCCCATCTGTTTTATCTCCATCACCGGTATAGGTCCCATCCCATAACCGGGTTGGTATCGCCACCAATCTCTAATAATTACCCTGCGAGAGGGAAGGTTTAATCCCATAGCTAAGGTGGTGGTAGCCACCAGCAGTTTTATTCTGTTTTCTCTAAAAAAATCCTCCACAATCTTCCTTTGGCGAGAATGAATCCCTGCATGATGAAAGGCCACTCCATATTTGACCAGTTCTCCCAGTCTCCTGCAAATCCGGGTTGGTTCAGCCAAGGCCTTCAAAACCTCCTCCGAGGCTTGTTCCAATACCTTTCTTTCACCATCAGAAATCCTTTTCCCCACCTCTTTTGCTGCCTGTGCCGCTACGGATTCTGTTGACTTTCGGGTATTGACAAAGATGAGTGCCTGTCCACCTTCGTCTAATACACTCAAAGCGATATTAATAGGATCATATATGGTTGCAACCTCCACCTCCTTATGACTTCCGTCATCAAAAAGGATGGATTTATCAAAGTAGATACCTTCCTTTAAGGGCACAGGTCTCCATGTGGATTCTAAAACTCTGGCATTGAGCCAACGTGCGATATCATGGACATTTCTTATAGTAGCACTCAAGGCGACCACTCTTATGTTGGGGTTGGTTTGTCTTAACCTGGCGAGAACTACTTCCAGTGTGGGGCCTCTATGGGCATCGGTGATAAGGTGGATTTCATCAGCCACAACCAGGGTAATATCATGTATCCATGGACTGCTGTGCCGAAGGAGACTGTCCATCTTTTCATTGGTAGAGATGATTACATTGTAAGCAGCCAGATAGGGGTCTCTACTATCATAGTCTCCGGTTGCCACCCCTACCTTGATACCTAATGGCTTATATTTTCTGGAAAAATCAGCATATTTCTCTCCGGCCAAGGCCCGCAAAGGCACGAGATAAATGACCTTTCCTACCTCTTCAAAGATGGTTTTCAGGATGGCCATTTCAGCAATGAGTGTCTTGCCACTGGCCGTGGGAGAGGCAATCACAAAGGAATCCTTGGTTGAAAGAAGGCCTAAGCGAAGGGCCTCAAGTTGAGGGGGATAAATATCTTTAATTCCTATATCTCTAAGGGATTGGATAATGGTGTGTGAAGCGCCATATCTTCTAAGATCTGCAAGTTGCATGTGCAGGCATCTTAGAACGGAATAGAATCATGGTCAATAACATTCCTCCACCATTTAGCCGATAAATCCTAAACGAGCATGAAACCCTCATGGCCTTCGGTCACAAACAAATATGAAAGAGTCTGTCTGATAACCTGGAGTGATTTTTGCGGTCTGAAAAATTGATTTTCAATTGATTTTATTGAAGATAGGTTGGTGTTTGAAGGTAGTTTTGTTACGTTTGTATTAGATGGGCATGTTTTAGATAATATGTAATATTTGACTACAAATTATTGTCTTTTGTATTGTTCAAACATATATTGGTATAACTGTAGGGTGGGCATTCCTGCCCACCACAATCGTTCACGATTGATATTCTAAATCTAAATTTTCATCCAAATCATACCAATCCTTATTATAAAACCCATTACTAACAAATTTACTAAACGATGAGAATTCCCATTCTTTAGCACTTTTAACTAAGCCGTGTTTCACGGGATTATAA
>DTXE01000050.1 GCA_012962595.1 Syntrophaceae bacterium
TAATAAGCAGAATAAGCCCTCTAATAATGAGGAATCCAGCAACCAGCAAGAAGGAAACCAAAAATCTAGTAAACCATTCGGTAAATTTTATGAAAGTATTTATGACAGCAATTGTCATTTATCTTTCGATTAAATGAGGAGAATCAATACTTCCAATAAATTTTTTATCAAATGAAGGATAGAAGAATAAAACACGGTGTATATAAGCTGATGAAAAGGCTTAAGAGGGGTGAACTTGATGGGCGTAGTACACCTGCTAAATTTCTCCAAGAAATTCGGCAGTTAATTTTGGATGATTTAGGTGGCCCTTCTAATTTAACCAACAGGCAATACATTTTATTAGATACAATCTTACTTCCTCAACTTCTTTTCTATCGTACTATGGCAGAATACGCTATGACCCAAGGGAATAAAATTATAGATGAAGAAGGGAATCTTATAGGATGTCTAGGTCATAACTTTCTGGCTTATGGAGAGAATATCAGGCGAAATTTGGAACGCCTTTATCAATGGGGTAAAAATTCTGATATGGATTGGAGATTAAAACTGGCCCAGGCGATGCAGAATATAGAAGGTAACTAAAGAATGGACCAAGCTTTAGCCTTTAAACTAGAAATGGTGTCAGCTTTATGAACTGATGGTGCTGACCTGATTTGTGATGACCGCAGTTTGCTGACATTTTCTGAGACCACAAAAGGCAGATGAAGATGATTTGTAGGCCAGAAAATAAAGCCAAAAACACAACCGGACATTTCTCGGAATTGATTTTAATTCATTTCAGCTTAGCTGTGAGCCTTATAAACTACAAAATAGGGGTAACCTGAGGCCAGTCTGGAAGGTAAAAAACTAATGCACCTGAAATTTGATAGCGAAGATTTGGAAAATTTGGCTACCCTTTTGGCTGATAAGATTATTGGGAAGGTTCAAGCTATGGAGGGACTTTTGACCGTTGAACAATTGGCAGAGCGACTTAATGTCCCTAAGTCTTGGGTATATGAAAGAACCAGGGATAGAACCAATAGCGGTATTCCCAGGGTTCATGTGGGTAAATATGTGAGGTTCAATCTTTCTGAAGTAATTGAATGGCTAAAGGAGCATGACCAATAGATTA
>DTXE01000051.1 GCA_012962595.1 Syntrophaceae bacterium
ATCAATCCGTTATAAACTATCCAGACCGTGCCATCCCGATTGGACATGGGCTGATGCCCGGCCGGGGAGAGGTCAATGATGGCAAGCCTACGATGCCCTAATCCAAGAGCGTCCTTGATATAATACCCCTCATCGTCCGGACCCCTGTGGACCATCCTCCGGCACATCCGCTCAATAGCTTCCTTTTGGACGGGCCTACCGTCGAAGTTCAACCAGCCACAGATGCCACACATATCATTGAACCTTGTATAACTTTATCGCAAGCTTCAAGAACTTCTTCAACCGAGATAGACTTGAGGCAGGATATATGCTCACATTCCTCCTTATAACAGACCTCACACTCTATACTCTTGCGAATGACTCTATGTTTTTCGCCATAGGGATACCACTTTCCCGGAAAATCTCTGGCGCTAAAGATAGCTACTACAGGTGTTCCCACAGCTTCCGCTAGTTGCATCCCTCCTGTGTCATTCTTTACCTAAGCCACGGATTCAAGATATCGGGTAATAGCCCCATCGTACTCATGAGTCAGCTTAAACACCTTTTTGGCCAGGACAAATCGTGTTTTAGTAGAGGTTTGACCGGTATCCTTTAACTCCTTTATGACGGTAGCATAGTCAGATGGGTCTACAATTACTGTCACATCTTTGTAGTTTTTAGCAGCGGCCCTGAGTAATGTGGGTCCACCGATATCAATATTTTCTATGGCCTCATCCAAGGTACAGTCTTTTCTGGCCACAGTCTTTTCAAAGGCATAGAGATTAACTACCACTATATCTATAGGCTTAATGCCATATTTTTTCATGGTATCCACATGGTTTGCCACATCCCTGCGTCCCAGTATCCCTCCGTGTATTTTAGGATGTAAGGTCTTAACCCGGCCATCAAGGATTTCCGGAAAGCCTGTGACCTCTGAGACATCCGTCACAGGTATTCCTTGATTCCTCAATATGTTGGCAGTACCTCCTGTGGAGATGATCTCCATGCCAAGCTTTACTAATTCTTCAGCAAACTCTACAATTCCACTCTTATCGGTCACACTAATCAATGCCCTGTTCATTTTACCCATCCTTTCCTCCATAAAAATCCAAGGTGTTAGTGGTTCAATGGAATAATTGGGATACAGGAACCAGTTCCACCCTTTCTTTCAGTTCAGGTATGCTTTCTTTTAAAACCTGATAGGTTACTAAGTGAGGATGTCCAATAGCTACTCCAAAACCCCGCCTCTCTGCAATATCCACCAATTGGCTGATCTGAGCCCTTATAGCAGAAGGCTCCTTTATATTATCCAAAAAGACATCCCTCTGAACAGTTTTGATGCCCATATTCTGGGCTATAGAAAAACCTTTAGATAATCCCGTGGTCATGCTATCTACGAAAAATAGGTTTCTCCTTTTGATCTCCATTAATACCCATTTCATATGAAGGGGGGATTGGGTAAATTTGGAACCCAAATGGTTGTTTACCCCTTTAATATAAGGAATATCATCTAAATCCCTCTTTAGATGTTCAAGCAGGGTTTCTCTATCCATGC
This sequence comes from Syntrophaceae bacterium, assembly GCA_012962595.1. Taxonomy (GTDB): domain Bacteria; phylum Desulfobacterota; class DTXE01; order DTXE01; family DTXE01; genus DTXE01. The sequence goes on from DTXE01000051.1 coordinate 1,535, forward strand.
TGAGAAAAAGAAATCCATCCTCCGGGTTCATTTTAGAATAGTTATTTGCCTCCATGGGAAGGTGAAGCATAACCACTTGCCCATTGGCCCAGACCTTCCGGGCAATGGCCTTTCCATGTTGGCTGAATGGAAGAATAGAATAGGTTAGGGGAATATCCAATTCAAGAAATTTTTGGGCGATATGTCTGTCATAACCCAAGTCGTCTATAATAATGGCAATTTTTGGCTTATATTTTGCCAACGCTTCAGTAATTATGGGTGGCTGCTTGAGCTCTTTAATCTCCTTTTCTGGAAAAGTTTCCCTTCTTTTGGCCACTAGCCAAAATGTAAAATAACCTGTAAGTAACAGAAGGGCAAAGACACCAAACCAAGGCCAAATACTCCTTTTAGGTCCTTTTTTCCTTTTGGCCATAGTCTCAGATAGTGGTCATCTTTGAAAAGATTTGCCAACTCTTAAGCAAATCTAAGGCCCTTGAAAGCTGGACATCATCTTTGATCTCCTCAGCCCGTACCTCTTTCTTTTCCGGAAGCTCTTTTTTGCCTTCAATATGACCTTGGAGGTCCTTTTCGCGAATTATGTGTTTCTGAGTGTGTTCTTTTCTTTCATAAGCTATATCCCCTTTTACCACGATATCGGGCATTATTCCTCTGGCCTGGATAGAATGACCATTAGGGGTGTAATATTGGGATGTGGTTAGTCTCACAGCTGAACCATCCTCCAAAGGCATGATAGTCTGGACTGAGCCTTTGCCAAATGTCGGCGTACCTACAATTACTGCACGCTTCTGATCCTGCAAGGCACCTGCCACGATCTCAGATGCACTAGCGCTGCCCTCATTAACCAGCACTACCATGGGATATGTGCGGGGGATTTTATTTTTTTTGGCTGTAAATTTCATACTGTCGGACTTTTTTCTTCCATCAGTGTACACGATAAGTCCTGAATCTAAGAATTCATCCGCCACACTTACCGCCTGATCCAAGAGGCCCCCTGGATTGTTCCTTAGATCTAGTATGAGACCCTTTAAAGGAAACTCTCCAGATTCCAATTGCTTAAGGGCAGCCTCTAAATCATCATCTGTGTTTTCGCGGAAGTTTGTTATCCTAATATAGCCATAACCAGGTTCTAACATCCTAGACTTTACACTCTTTAGAGGAATAATACCCCTTATAATATTAAAGTCCATAAGTTCAGCCATTCCCTTCCGCAGGATGGTAAGGGTAACAGTAGTACCCTTTTCCCCACGGATCTTTTTTACTGCATCCATTAAGGTCATAGATTTTGTGGGCTGGCCATCGATCTTTATAATCTTGTCCCCAGCCTTGATTCCTGCACGGTATGCAGGAGTTCCCTCAATGGGTGAGATAACTGTCAGTATGCCATCCTCAATACTAATCTCAATTCCAACACCTGTAAAGCTACCGCTGGTATCCATATGAAGCTCATTGTACTCATCAGGTGTGAGATAGCTTGAATGAGGATCTAAGCTGTTTAGCATCCCTTTAATAGCCCCCGAGATAAGATCCTCGGGTTTCACTTCTTCTATGTAATTTTTTTGAACAATGTCCAATACATCGCTGAAGATTTTAAGCTTCCGATAGGTTGTCTCTTCAGCAGCTATCACCTTGTGAATAGGTGCTTTATAAAGCCAAAGGCTTAAACTTAAAGCAATTACTGTCCATATTAGAAACATCCTTCTGCCAAATATTTGTCTTAACATCTTTACTCTTACCTCCTAACTCTGACCAATTCAGACTGGGCCAGCCAGTTTAATGGGTTAACGGATTTACCGCCATGTCTAATCTCAAAATAAAGTCCACTTCCATAAAACGGTCCAGTATCGCCCACCAAACCTATTACTTCTCCTTGTTTGATCCTATCTCCAACCTTCTTAAATAGCCGAGACGCATGGCATGAAAGGCTATAATAGCTATCTCCATGGTCAATTATTATAATATTTCCATAACCCTTAAACCAGTCTGAATAGATAACCTTTCCATGGTAAATAGACCTGATTTCTGAACCGTAAGGTGCTCTTATTCTGATGCCTTTATGGAAGATGAAGGTATTGAATCTAGGGTGTTTCTCCTTTCCGTAAAATGTCACGATTTCTCCCTTAACTGGAGGAGGAAGTTTTCCCTTTAAAGAGGCAAATCCAGTAACCTTAGTGGGCCTGAATCTTGATATTTGTCTCCGCCTGGCATCCTCCGTCTCCTTTCTTAATCTTTCGATAGTACTTTGTAATTCCCTTGATGCATTTTTTAGATCCTGAATGGCCGCTAGATAAAGATTTTCTTTTACCTTGATATCATTAAGCAAAGCAAGTTGCCTTTTCCTCTCTTTCTTTATTCTATC
>DTXE01000052.1 GCA_012962595.1 Syntrophaceae bacterium
GGCTACTTTTGGGAACTTGCCTGGCATGTCGGAATACCTTCCGATGACGCCACCACCATATCCAAAAACACCCACGATGCCCCCATGCTTCCAGTGAGTCTCTTTGTCTCTGTAAGATGTCTCAAGCTGGCCCAGAAGGTCTTCACATTCTTCCTTGGTTTCAGCCTGCCATTTTATATCCGAAATGAAACTTGGCCAGGGACCCTTTTCAAGCTCATCTAACATGGGTGTTTCCCATTTAAGTTTTTAGGCATTACTTTTACCTCCCTTCCTTACCGTTGTTCTTACTGAATACCAGAGCCTAAAATTAATGAAATAGCTTTAGGTATAGATAGTCCTTAACTTCACCTCCTCCCCTTAGTGGTTTACACATGCATTTTTCTAGGAATCTAACAATTGACTTATAAACTTCTTATACAGGCTTGTCAACAAAAAAATGATTGACCATTCATTTATTCTCAGCAATTTGTGGTAAATTATCCACTAAAAATGTCAGAGGATTTAAAGTTTATAGACTTAGTAGACTTTTGTCAACAAAAAAGATTGAACATCTCTTTTCTCTGCTCTATGCCATTTTCACTCCCAGTTTTTTATAAAGCAATGGAAAGTCTACATTCTCCATAATCAGGGCCATCCCCTGGGCTACTTTGGCCTTATCCCTCAGTCTCAACCTTACAGAAAGCCTTTCTACCCTCTTAGCAATACTATAAGTGTCTTCCCTAACTACCAGAATAGGCACACCCCTCTGCTCTGCCCGGGCCAAAATGATATCATTAGGATAGAGATTGCCTGTCAGAACTAGGCATTCAGTGCCCGATTCTATGGCCGATAGTTGAATATCGGCTCGGTCACCACCTACGATAACAGCATTATTTCTGGTCCTTTTGAAATATTCCATGGCCTTATCCACCTGCATAGCCCCAATCAAAAAATGCTCCACCAGATTATCCAGTCTATTCTGGCCACATAAGACTTTACCCCCAAGCATATCATTCAGTTCCTCTACCTTAACGGAACCCACTATGGAATCATGGGGCAAGATGCCAAGAATATCCACACCTTTCCTTTTTAAAAACGGGGCAATATAATCCTCCACACTTTGTTTATGTTCCAGGGTCACTCTATTCAGTATGACCCCTATAAATCGGTTCTTAAGGCTTTCTTTTGCCTCTAGGATGTAATCTACGCAATACTCACCTTCATACTTCACCACCATTACCACCTTAGCATTGAGCCGCTTTATAACCTTGAGCCCTGATATGCCCAGAATGGCCCCAGAATATATGCTTCCATAACCACCGACTATCATGATGTCTTTATCCTTAGACAACACCCGGTAGGATTTGGTGACTTTACCCAAAAGTCCTTTAATATCTTTTAAGTAGGCCTTAACCGTGAGGTCATGGGTCAATACCACCGGGCATATTTCAGCCAGGGGATCTTTAAGGCCCAGTACTCTATAAATAAACCAGGCGTCTTTATCCGTTAAAGTATTATCAACCTTAACGGGTAAAGCCCCCACAGGCTTAAAATAGCCTACTTTAAAACCATCTTTCTTGAATCTCTGACCTAGTCCCATAGAGACCAAGCTCTTGCCAGAATATCCCGATGTAGAACCCACATATAAAGAAACCATTTTACTCCCCTCCTATGGTAAATCGTGCATCCACGGCTACTACTCCTTCCCCCTGCCCTCTGGCCAAGAGTGGATTAATGTCTGCTTCGATAATCTGGGGAAAATCCAAAGCCAATTGGGATAAAATTAAAAGAGACTTCTCAATGGCCTTAATATCAGACTCGGCCTCCCCTCTAACCCCCTGCAAAAGCGGAAAGGCATGAATCTCCCGGATCATTTGGTGAGCATCCTCTTGACTTAAGGGTACGATTCGGAAGGAGACATCCTTTAAAACCTCCACATAAATACCACCCAATCCAAACATAATCATGTGTCCAAATTGAATATCTTTAGTTATTCCTATAATCACCTCTCTTCCACCACATATCATCTCCTGAACCAATACTCCCTGCACATGAGCGGTAGGCATAATATGTCTAATACGGGCAGTGATATCAAAAAAGGCCTCCTCTACATCATTTTTGCTATGGAGGTTAATCCTGACACCACCTATATCACTTTTATGGAGGATTTGTGGTGAGACAATCTTCATAACCACAGGATAACCTATTTCCTCGGCAGCTGCCATGGCCTCTGCTGAAGTCCTGGCCCATATACCTTTTGGTCGCATAAATCCATAAGCCTCCAGAACCTCATGAACCTCCGATTCCATCAAGTGCTCACGATTTTCTCTTTTTACCTTCTCAAAGATAGTAAACACCTTCTCTCTTAAGCCCTCAAAATGGGGATAGATTTTCCTAGGCCTATTTAACCAAACCTGATATCGATACATGGTGTTTAAACATGAGATGGCCTCTTCTGGATAGCTGTA
>DTXE01000053.1 GCA_012962595.1 Syntrophaceae bacterium
CTATGTAATCTTGGAAATAACAGAATTCTGAATCTGGCAAGATTCCAAGTTATGCAAACTTCCAGTTGCATTTAGTGCTTTTGATAAAATAAAAGAACAAAAAGTTACTGAAATTAGATGATAGTGGTTCCTGCCCTCCTTTGGAGTGCTTTTTCTAATAGTCTTGGTAGGGTTATTATGACCTTGCCCCCCCCTCCTTCAATGAACTCTATCGCGGCTTGAATCTTTGGTCCCATGCTCCCTTGAGGGAACTCTCCTTTTTTTAAGTACTTTTTGGCCTGCTCTATACTTAGTTTCTCCAAAGGCATTTGATGTTCTCCCCTATAGTCAGTGTACACTTTTTCGACTGTGGTCAAAATTAAGAATAGTTCAACTTTCATTTCCCTTGCTAAGAGGGAGGAGGCTAGATCTTTATCAACAACTGCATCTATGCCCCTAAGATCACCATAAGGTGTTTCGATCACAGGTATACCCCCTCCCCCTACTGCAATTACTATCACTCCCTGCTTGATAAGTTTTTCAATAATGCTTGATTCTATGATCTTTTTAGGTAGAGGGGATGGAACCAGTCTTCTATATCCTTCCTTTAGTTTTTTCATCTTCCATCCTTTTTTTATGAGTTCTATTGCTTGATTTTCTGTGTAGTAGGGTCCAATTGGCTTTGTAGGGTTTTGAAAAGATGGATCCTTTGGATCAACTAAGACTTGAGTCGATAGTGTAACTATTTCTCTGGGAATAGAGAGTTTTTTCAGATGGTTGTAAAGGGATTGCTGTATCATGTAGCCAATCTCCCCTTGAGAGTCAGCATCACATATATAGAGGGGCATTGGTGGAACAAGATCCTTAGCTAGCTCGTTTTTAAGTAAAAGGTTACCAACTGTAGGACCATTGCCATGTGTAATTATGATGGTATGGCCTTCTGCTGCAAGCCGAGCTATATGAGAAGTGCAGTTATTCAGATGTGATAACTGCTCCTCAATGGTCCCTCTTTCTCCAGGAAGTATCAGGGCATTTCCTCCCAATGCAATTAAAATCTTGGTCATAGTAGGTGATAGGTTCTGAGCATCTCAGGTTGAAGGTAAAAAAGATTAAAAATAAGTAAAAGAAAGGAGGGTGAAATGC
>DTXE01000054.1 GCA_012962595.1 Syntrophaceae bacterium
ACTTTTACTTTTTCTCATAAAATAATTACAAAGTAAAACACTGTACTTCACCCGTAGCAGGACATTTGAATTTTAATAACACTGCTGCCAATTGTAAGTCTTTAACACTTTTTCGGGAGCCATATAATCGATCACCAACCACCGGAAATCCCAAGCATCAAATACCAAATAAATTCAAAACTTAAATTTCCAAGTATGTTTTGGTCATTTGGATTTTGATATTTGGTATTGTTTGGGATTTGGGATTTGGTATTTTGAATTTTAATCCCTGCCTGTATTGCATTTTCATATTTGTTTGTGACCGAAGGTCATGAGGGTTTCAAGTTAAAAGATCAAATTGTTAGGAGGCAGGCAAAGAAGGAATAACTTTTTAATTATATGGTCGGGACGGCCGGATTTGAACCGGCGACCCCAGCGTCCCGAACGCTGTGCTCTACCAGACTGAGCCACGTCCCGATGTAATACCACTATACAACCTTTGCACCACCTTTCCAACCCCTTTTTTCTATAGGCAACGTCGCTGGTCATTAGTTCAGTCAAATGGTTTAGTCTGTTTTGTTCCATCCTAACCATCTAAACAGTATCACGTAAGATGACTAAAGGGTCATGCCGTAGTATCTTTCGAAGAATTTCTGATAATCTCCAGAGATAATGTTCTCTACCCAATCCATATGATTGAGATACCAGTCGATGGTTTCCTCAATCCCTTTCTCAAAGGTATATTCCGGCTTCCAACCAAGTTCCGTTTTGATCTTGGTGGCATCCATGGCGTAACGAAAGTCGTGTCCAGGACGATCTTTAACAAAGGTTATTAATTCTCTGAAGGATTCGATGCCATGAACCTTAGAGGGATATTTTTTGTCCAAGAGGTCACAGATGAGGTAAACAATATCTATATTTCGCCATTCATTCTCGGCTCCTATATTATAGTTTTCTCCTGGTCTTCCACGATGAAGAACTAAATCAAGTGCACAGCAATGATCTTTTACGTAGAGCCAATCACGAATGTTACATCCCTCTCCATAAACGGGAATAGTTTTTCCCTTATAGGCCCGGTAGATAACAAGAGGGATTAACTTCTCCGGAAATTGATAAGGGCCGTAATTGTTGGAGCAATTGGTAATGATGGTAGGAAGGCCATAGGTTTGATGGTATGCCCGAACCAAATAGTCCGAAGCCGCCTTGGTAGCAGCGTAAGGGCTGTTTGGTGCGTAAGCGTCCTTCTCAGTAAAAGGAGGGTCACCTATCCCTAATGTCCCGTAGACCTCATCTGTACTTATGTGTAAAAATAAGGGGGGGTTTTCTAAAAGATTTTCAAGCCATAATTTGCGGGCCATTTCCAGCAGGTTAAAGGTACCCAAAATGTTAGTTTTGATAAAGGCCTCTGGGCCTAGAATAGATCGATCCACATGGGATTCGGCAGCAAAGTGAACCACCACATCTATTTTGTACTCCTTAAAGAGCCTTTCCACCAATTCCTTATCACCAATATCACCTTTTATGAATTGATAATTAGGTAGATGGTCTACTCCTTTAAGGTTTGCAAGATTACCAGCGTAAGTGAGTTCATCCAGATTGATGATCTTGTATGCTGAGTATTTTTCAAGGATGTAGCGGATAAAATTGGAGCCGATAAACCCACAACCACCGGTTACCAAGATCTGCTTGGTCATTTTTACTCCTTTAAGCCCCTATCTAAACTTCGTGATACACGTATTATCATACATCGTGCAATGGAAGTTACCTTGTTAACCCTTCCAGGTGGGTACCATGTTTATCCCAAAACTTATGGAAAGATTGCCTCCAATCTGGCATGAAATCAAGACCTTGGCAACGAAGCATCCAATTATCTAGAACTGAATTTTTAGGCCTTCGAGCTTTAGTGGGATAATCCTCTGTGGTACAGGACACAATCTCTAGATTCATTCCGCTCACTTTTATAATCTCCTGGGCAAATTCATACCAAGTGCAGAAACCTTGACTTGTGGCATGATAGGTGCCGAAGGTTTCTGTTACCATGAGCTTTAGAATCTGCCGGGCTAAATCTCTGGTCCAAGTTGGAGTGCCAAACTGATCATCTACTATATAAACGGGTTCATCTCGTTGTGGCGACTTAGACTTGCCCAGAATAGTTTTGACAAAATTTTGACCAGAAGCCCCATATAACCAGGCCGTCCTTATGATAAAATGATTGGGGCACTGCTCACGAACAAGGGTCTCTCCCACCCATTTTGAATGGCCATAGATAGACTGGGGATTTGGAGAATCCCATTCCATATAAGGCTCAGGAATTCTGTGTTCTTTATCCCAAGGATGTTTAAAGCCCCTATTTCCATCAAAGACATAATCGGTGCTTATATGAACCAACTTACACTCCACCTTCCTGGCAGATATGGCCATATTTTTGGCCCCCATGGCATTGACTTTATAAGCAAGATCCTTATGGGTTTCACAACCATCCACATCTGTATAAGCAGCACAATTGATGATAATATGGGGCTTAGCCCTTTTACTTATTTGAATGGCCTCATTTAAAAGGGTAATATCGAGTGTATCTTTCCCATAAGGTATAATCTCTATATCATTTTCTCTAAGAAAAGAAATAAGGTCTGAGGCCAATTGACCTTTGGCACCGGTAACTAGAACTTTCATGTGAAAATAGCTCCCTTATTTGAAGGCAAATACAGAGAAGGTATGTATAAGACCAAAATCGGTTGAACTCGTGGCATTAGTCGAAGAAGGTGGGATTGACTACGCATTTGAGTACAGAAGTGTTGCCGTTCAGCACAATTTGAGCTATGTAGATTTGCCAGCAGAGATAGACCTGGGCAACGTGGCGTATGAAGATTTCTATAATAAAGTCAAAGTACAAAAAGCAGATGGAGAGACAATCACAGCAAGTACAGTTGTATATGGCATAACAGTTCCGAAGAATGCACTGAATCCTGAGCTTGGACTGGAGTTCGTGAAATTCGTTATAGGCGATGCCGGGCAGAAGATTTTTGCCGATAGGGGACAAACCCCGTTTGTGCCCGCAGTAGGGAGCGGGTTATTACCAGCCGAATTAGAGCCATATACCAAACCCTTATTGACACTTGCAACCGGGAGTCCTTATGAACTTGGGCTGATAGGTGCACTGAGCAGGCCATTCGAGGAGAAATATAACTGTA
>DTXE01000055.1 GCA_012962595.1 Syntrophaceae bacterium
ACGGTTTCAAAATATCCCAGCTTCTTTGCCTGCCCCTCAACATTTTCCATATCATAGATGAAATCTGCTTCAATATTCAGCTTGGCCTTTGCCAGTTCGCTATCGCTTGGTGGTTCATATTTCAATCTCTCAATTTCCTCAAAGATGGCTTTCAAGGTATGTTCAGTATTTTTAGTCCTTAATGTGGCATTAATGGTTAAAAGACCAGGATATTTAGGTGTAAATGCATATGAAGAGATGGAGTGGACTAATTCCCTTTTGCGCTTTACATATTCAGACAGTCTTGAGCTTTCACCTTCCCCCAGGATAAAGGATAGAACATCTAAGGCATACACATCTTCATGATGGACATCAGGGATATGAAAGGCCATGTCTAGGTAGGCATCCTTTATATCCTCATTCAAAGTAAAGGTTCTTAACTCAGTTTGAGCAGGTTCAGCCGGGGGGCTGAATGAAAGGGAAACCGAGGTTTGGGCTTTGAATGATGTAAGAGATTCCTTTATCTTGGGAATCACCTCACATGAATCAACATCTCCTACAACCACCACGGTTATGTTTTGCGGTTGATACCATTTATCCATATATTTGAGAATCATGTCTCTATCGATAGCCTTTACGGTCTCACGGTAGCCTATAATAGGACGGCGATAAGGATGGACCTTATAGGCAGTTGCGAAAAGGGTCTTGGAAAGTTTATCAGCGGGTATATCTTCCCCACGTTTGATCTCCTCTAAAACAACCTCCTTTTCCTTATTTAATTCTTCAGGATCAAAGGTGGCGTTTTGTATGGCATCGGAAAGGACATCCCATCCTAAATCAAAGAATCTACTAGCTACCACTGTATGGTATACAGTGTGATCAAATGAAGTATAGGCATTAATATAGCCTCCGGCTGATTCAATCTCTTGGGCAATTTCTCCTACCCCGCGCCTCTTGGTTCCTTTAAATATCATATGTTCTATCAAGTGAGTGATGCCAGCTTCATCATCAGTTTCGTTGACGCTTCCGGTACTTACCCATATCTGGATAGCACAAACAGGTGATGAGTGGTCCTCCTTTAAGATTACTGTAAGCCCATTTTCAAGTTTGATTTTGTGAATACCTTTAATAGTTTCTTGAGCCATAGAGTTCTCCATGAAAATCAGGGAAAATATGACTATGATGGTGGCTGTCCATAGTGCAATGATACGAAGCATAGGGCACTCATCTTATCCTTAACAGAGTCACATCCCCAGATATAATTCGATGGGTATTCCCCTTTTCATCTCTTAAAATAAGGGTCCCCTCATGATCTATATCCACGGCCTGTCCCACAAGTTCTCGATCTATAAGAACTGCTTTAACATAGGAACCTACAGTGATGTCCCTTTTTTTCCATATACCTAGGATAGGTGTGAAGCCCTTGGCCTTAAAGGTTTCGTACAAATTCTCTAGATCTAATAAAAGTGTCTGGAGTAGTCCAAGTCTTGAGATTTCTCTACCTGTTTCCATTCTTAGAGAGGTTACAGTATCCCTCAATTCACTGGAAAAAGAGGAGGAGTGGTTGTTAATATTGATACCTATTCCCAAGATGATAGCATTTGTTCTATCCATCTCTGCATCAATTTCTGTAAGTATGCCAGCCACCTTTCTGTGTGAAATTAGTATATCATTGGGCCATTTTATTTGAGCCTTAACTGGTGTAATGGCTTCAATAGCTTGAACAATACTAACCGCTGCCATTAGAGTTATCTTTGGTGCATGGATTGGGCTGATGTGGGGTCTCAGAATTAAAGAAAGGTAAATACCTTGACCCTGGGGCGACAACCAAGTTCTGCCCAATCTCCCACGTCCTTTACTCTGACCTTCTGCAATGATCAGGGTTCCTTCCGGAGCCCCTTTGACAACCATCTCCTTGGCCACATCCTGAGTAGAGTCAATCTCCAAAAAGTGAATGATGCGCCTTCCTAGGTAATTGGTCTTGAGATTGTGCAGAATTTCCAAAGGTAGGAGTTTGTCAGGAGCCGCCATGTACTTATACCCCAACTTGGGAGAAGGCTCGATGATATACCCATCCTTACGGAGGGATTTGATATGTTTCCATATAGCTGTCCTTGAGACATTAAGTTCTCGGGCAAGTACCTCTCCTGACACGTAATTCAATCTCTTTTGTTTGAGTGCCTCTAAAAGGGCTAGTTTTGAGGGGTTAACAGCCATATAATTTTTTATTATCATATACCAAACTATTCAGTGCAAGCTTAAAATAGATTGGTGAATGGCCCCAAAGGGGTAAATCCTCAATTGTTTGAGGCCGAGAGTTTTGAGGATTTAGTGAGCAAGTCCTAGATGGGTCAAAAATTTCATTTTATGGAGCGAAAAGGATTTTTTCAGAGCTCTCGCTAATAAATTCTGAATCAACACGAACCCACACCCCTCTGGGTGGGTAAAAAATAGGTGTTAGGTGTTAGGGACGTTGCATTAAATTATTAATCACCCATTGTAAAATAATGGAACGCCCCTTCTTGACTGTTACTTTTTCAAAAAGGAGTTGAGAAATATAAGTATAATAGATAACATAAAAGTACACAAAATAATAAAGGAGAATATCATGATAGGCCCCAAATCATCTTCCAGAAATTCTTATAAATCATCACTGGTCAAAGGGGAAACAAAAGCGTTGACAGCAAAACAATTGGCCGACATCTTGCAAATGAGCGAGCAAGTAATCTATCGGTTATCAAGGGCAGGGGAAATTCCCTGCCTTAAGATCGGCAAGAAGACCATTCGCTTTGAACTGGATAAGGTTAAAGAAGCACTGATGACCAAGAAAGCAACCCGCAAAAAGGATGTAGAAATTCCCATCAGAGAAAAAATTAACAGTTTTCAATATGTTACCCTTGATGCACTCCGAACAGGAAAGGCAAAACTAATGCCTCCTAAGAACTTAAGACTGGAAAGATTCAAGATAAAAGTCCCCCGTGATATGGATATAACAACCCTGGCTTATGAAAGGGATAGATATTGAATTCTTTTCCTTCTTAACCCGACTAGGGGTCTCTCACCGAAAAGTGATTAAAGAGATACGAAAACATCTGAAGGTATTCCCCTTAATCATGCCTAAACCTGATACCTTTTCAAAGACCATGGAAACAGTGAGCAAATTAAAATGGTTGAGAGGTACCCAAATCTATGATGTGTTCTTAGCTCATACTGCCTTGGATAATGGGGTAAGTACCATTTATACCTTTAATGATAAGCACTTCATCAATTTTAAATTACCCCTTAACGTGGTTAACCCCACCAATCTATCCTTGTGATCGGCCTCTTTTGCCTATCCACCTATACCAAAGTATTCAAATCCCTTCTGCCTAGCCG
>DTXE01000056.1 GCA_012962595.1 Syntrophaceae bacterium
ATAATGAACCCCATAACCGGAACTGTAGCTGTAGGAAAGTCTCCCAGGACCATAGGTATGGATCCAGAGGCCAGGAAAATATATGTAGTTAACAGGGGATCAAATAATATTTCAGTGATAGATAAGACTACCAAAAGGGAGGAGCAGGTCATCCCTGTGAGTGAAAGACCCTATGGCATAGCGGTGTTTCCATATTAGTATGATGCACAATATACTTTAGGATGCGGATGATCAGAAATTTTCAATTTTTAACGTACATCCGCTGGAGGGAGAACAAATCCGAAATACGAAGTACGAAATACTAAACAATTTCAAATTACTAAAATTCAAAACAAATTGACCATGTGTTAGTTTGAAACATTAAGAAATTTGAAAAATCGGATTTGTTTCGAATTTCGAAATTCGGATTTGTTTATATCTGATATCCTGTATCTTGCATCCCAATTGAATTCTAAGCAGGGGCTGAGGTGGAGGTTAAAAGGTGGCGGATTATACTCTTTTCAGTGATGCTTTTATTTTTAACCTCACCCGTCTTTGCCCAAGGTCTTAGTGGATGGATGAATTATAATTATACCAGTACAAAGCAGTATGAAAACGGTAGGAAAACAGGGAGTTCCGACGCATTTTATCAAAATTATTACCTGAACCTGGATAAACCCATCACTTCCCTAATCTCTTCCCAATTCTATTTGAGGACAAGCTTTAAAGATAGTCATACTACCGACTCCCAAGGTAAAACAACTACTATTTACAGCAGGTCAATAGAGCCTTCACTGGATATCTCTCTTCGGAATCCTATCTATAATTTGAGTGGGGGTTATCGCCGGGTAGAGGACTTTTCCGCCGCCCACCTGAGAAACGAGAATAGGCGTACCACCGATTACCGTTATACTCGTCTTGATATGAGACCTGAGGGACTTCCCACCCTTTCACTTCAGTTTGATCAGAATAAAAATTATAACTATCTCTCTCCCAAGACAATAGATACCACTGATACCAGGTACTTTGCAGGTTCTACATTTTCATACAGGCCCTTTGACTTGATGTATAATTTTACTTATACCCATAATAAGAATAAAGTGGAGGAATCCATAGAGGATAGCTATAATCATATATACAAACTGGATTATTCACAGTCTTTCTGGGGTGGTAGAATACCTGTCTCTACTAGTTACCAGGGAAACCATGTAAGGAATAAGAGTAAACAGGATGCTACTACTAATTACTCTACATCCTTCACCCAAGGATTAAATTTTAATACCGGTCTAAGGCCTATAACCAAGCTAAACCTTTCCTTCAGTTATTTTATGGATCGGGTGGATGAAAATCCGGAGTCTTTCGGTGATTCCTTGGTGGGATTATTTGAGAATATATTTAGTAAATCTGGGATGGAACAAAAAGATGAGATGAAGAGCACCATAACCCGAAGCTGGGGGACGAGCTTATTGTGGGAGACCCATAGACTGCTTACCACTACATTGCGCTATCAAAGGAATGACTCATATGATAACAAAAAGGAGACAGACTTTAGCTCCAATACCTATTCTTTAGCCTTTAACTCCTCCCCTCTGGAAACTCTGGATGCTACCCTTTCTTTAATAAGGACAGACCAGTCCAGTTTTGGTGAGAAGCAAGTCACTAATAACTCTTATCTATTAAGTATAGTGTGCACCCCTTATAAAAATGTCAGGACGGTTACCGATATGGGATACACCCGCTCAAAATCTCATGTAACCGGTATTCGATCTGATACCAAGTATATCAACGGCACCTTTGATGGCCCACTTAGAAAGGATCTTTTTGTTACCACTAGCTACAGTTTTAACTGGACATCATCGGATGGCACATCTTCTTATGGAAGCGATAGGAATATAATCCTTACCTATCGGCCCAGCCATATTATCAATCTTTCTGGCACCTTCAGAAGATCAAAAACCGATGGCGATAAAACCACATCCAAGGGATTGATGTTAGATTGGCTCCCCTGGCCAGCAATTCGCTTCAATCTCAGCTACCAAGACACACATGCGCCAGGTTCAAAGAGTAGAATACTCAATAGCCAGGGGATGTGGTATATTACTAGATTTATGGATATCCAGTTTACTTATGGCTACACCAGAAATGTGGAGGAGGTGAAGACCACTAGTCACAATTTTGTAGTAGTATTAAATATTAGATTTTAATTAACTATGATATAATTAAAACTGACAAATTTGGCATGATTTATGTTTGTGGGCCTAATAAGTATATGGGTGCGAGGCTAGTTATCTGGTTCCTTTTATGCCTGTTTATGGGGGGATGTGGCGGTCCCACTCACTACATCAGGCCAAAGGCCCATATAGGCCATATCAAAAGGATGGGTGTATTACCTCTGGAAAACTTTACCACCGATAAATATGCCGGGGAAAAGATTAGAAGAATGATCATTACAGAACTATTGGTGAGAGGTGTGGATGCTATTGAACCAGGAGAGGTAAACAGGGTCCTGAGAGAATTGAAGATCGGATCTCTCAGTTCCATAAATATTGAAGATATGCAAAGGATAGGAGAGGCATTAGAGGTAGAGGCCATAATGATGGGCTCGGTAGAAAACTTTGGGATAAGTAGGGGAATTTCGTTTTCCTACCCGGAGGTCTCTATCCATTTAATGTTGATTGAGTCATCTTCTGGCTCCATCCTATGGTCAGTGAATCATAGTGTGGGAGGTGCTGGCTTCTGGACCCGACACTTCGGGGCAGAGGTGATTACACTCAGCGAGGCTGCCAAGAGGGCGGTGCGGGAGGCCATCTCTACCCTGTTTTAACCACACAGGATACAAGATGCGATACAAAAAACGTGTTTTAAGGATTGTTATACTCTGGGTAGTCCTAATCACCCTGGGATGTAGTGGTGGTCCATCGTTTTATATCCGTCAGGACATAGATTTTAGCTATATTAAAAAGGTAGCGGTATTACCACTGGAAAACTTAACCACTGATAGATTTGCAGGAGAAAACATATCGCGGTTGGTTATAAGTGAGCTTTTAGCCTCCGGTTTATGTGATGTAGTAATTCCTGGAGAGGCATTGAGCGTGCTTAATACCTTAAGGCTCAAATCCACTCAAGCACTTAAGGCAGAGCATATAAAGGCCATAGGAAGTGCTCTTGGGGTTCAGGCAGTTATCTTTGGTTCGGTGGAAAAATTTGGAGAGGTCAGAATGGGAGACATCTCTGCTCCTGAGGTAACTATTACCTTGATGATGGCAGAAACCGATGGATTCGAGGATATATGGTGGATAACGTTCTCAAAACAGAAAGAAATTTTTATTCAGATTGTGCGGAAGTACATTAAGGTTTCAAGGGAGCTTTTGGAG
>DTXE01000057.1 GCA_012962595.1 Syntrophaceae bacterium
ATCTTTTCCAGATGGTTAGATATTGGATTGAAGATATGGGTTGAAAGAATCCAAAATGTGCTATCTCCCATGTTCTATCGACATCTTAAAGGAGGGAATTTTCTCCAAAACACACTCATTTATCTCATCCACAATACCTTGTAGCCACTGAGTTCCTTTACTAGACCATGTATCATCTAAGCCCTGAATGACCTTAATGTAATCAGTGCCCTTATCCTTTATATCTTGGTTTATCCTTTCTAGAAAGGCCTCTCGAATGGATGACTGACCCGTTTTTGATCTAGATGAATAAAGAATATCCTCTATTTCCTCCCATCTTTCGAAGAGCTCTTTTTTTTGATTCAATAACTCTTGAGAGCCCTTTCCTTTCATAATCTTCTGATAGGTTTTGACGGATTGGGGCATCTTCTGGACGAGTGCTTTAAGCCGATTAATCCTTTCCTCAATGGCCATATCCACCTTTTCTAGTACCCCCTTATATAATTCTTGGCTCATAAAGTCACACTTAAAGAATTGGGAACGGGCGTTAATATACCACTGTCTCAGGGCTATAAGGTTGGAGATATAGTTTATATTATTGAATGTCTTCCTTGAGATATCCCAATAGACGCCTGGATGAAAATCCCATTTCTTCCTTTCCAGTCCCTGGCTAACCAGAAGTTTGCCCCCTTTAGGGAAATCTCCTCGATAAATAGTCCCAGCCGCTATCACCGTTCCATACCCCAGGCGGGAGGGTCCAACTAGTCCACCCTGACCTCCCAGAAAAATGGGATTTTGATTAAGCATCACTCCTTTGGGAACATCACCAATCAGTGAAGGGGTTGCCTTATCCTGATTTGGCGTATAGTTGAAGTGAATATAGGAACTTCCTACCTCACTGTGGTTGCTGCGGCTTGTACCACCTGCCATAAGGCAATCGCAAAAATTGATAAGGCTACCAAGTGTGACAAAAGGGAAAAGAATGGTGTGTTTGAGTCCCACCATATGAGCCCCATTAGCCTCCTCTTCCAGAATACATGCATCCCGCACCTGTGCTCCAGAGCCCATATGGGCCTTTTCCAGAAATACGGATTTCCGAAAGAATCCACCCTTAAGCTCCACCTTGGGACCTAGCTGGCAATCCTCTATAGTCACCGGAGCTTCATAGCCTAGTTTCGCCCCGGACATAATTAATGTCTTTTTCCCATAAATTTTACACCCAGGATAGATAACCACTCCATCACCAGAAATTCGATCCAAATCCACTTCTTCTCCGATATCAATGCTGGTGGAATTAAGAATCTTTACCCCCTTTTCTATAAGAAGCTGAACCTTTTCTTTATGTTTGTAATTCATAATAATTTCTAATCCACTTAAGAATAGGGAAGTATATCACATACAGGCTTTCAGTCAATCCCATGAATGCCTTAAACAAGTAGCAATCTGCCCTAAACCTGTCAATGGAAAATGCCCCCGTTTTCTCCTATGAAACATCCATGACCTTCAGTCACAAGGAAATATGAAACCCTCATGGCCCTTCGGGTCACAAGGAAGAATGAAAATAGATTTCATGTTCCATTTAAAATTTTTATTGAAAATAAAAAAAGTATGGTTTTAGGTAATACAACTCCAACAATAAAATTTGATTTTTATGGTATAACCCATAGTGAAGCAAATAAAAAATTTACATACCATATTTTTAAAAAATTAGATAA
>DTXE01000058.1 GCA_012962595.1 Syntrophaceae bacterium
GGACCCCCTTGAGTAAGAGTACTCTTAAATAGCGTTATACTCTTTACTTCCTGTATAAAATTCACACTGAGGCTCAGAAACGTCCTCGTATCAATAATACCTTTTTTCCGAAACATAACCAGCTCTTGACGTGGGATAAGGAAAATCAAACTCCCTTGGTCTTTGGAATGTAACATCCGTGGTAGTAATGGCAAGGGTGGTCAAAAATACCAATTTGGCCACTTGAGATACCTTTTCTGGGATAATCTTCTCGGGGACATCCGTGGTCTTATGGTAATCGGGATGGAGACTAGAACAGTAATCTATGGAAGGGATACCTTTTTGGAAAAAGGGATAATGGTCGCTACCATGTTTAAAGGCAAATTCCAGGGTATCCAACAGCTCCATCCCAACCCTTTTGTTCACCTTTTCAATAAGTTCCTTGAGATCTGGATTTCTAGCGGAGCCAATTAGATAAATCTGGTTAGGTTCATTTCTCCCTATAGTATCCAGGTTAAGCATGGCTACCGTATCCTTTAGAGGAAATACCGGGTTATGGGTATAATACCTTGAGCCTAACAGTCCCCATTCCTCTCCATCAAAGGCTATAAATAGTATGCTGCGGTTAAGCACATGTCTTATCTTAAAAATGGCGGCGGCTACTTGGATGAGTGCAGCGACCCCAGAGGCATTATCATCGGCCCCCGGACATATATCTCCATTCTTATCCCTACCCAGGTGGTCATAGTGAGCGCCAATAATTATTACCTGCCTTTTCAGGTTTCCATTACCTTCAATATATCCCATCACATTCCTTGCCTGGATCCTTTTCTCATTTATGTCAACCCTTAATCTAAGGATGGAACCTTGGGAAATTCCTCCATCAAATATGGCCTTTTTGGCATATACACAAGGAATGGTGATTTCCATCTCAGGTTTTGGAGTGATGGTGATTGCACGGGAAACCCGCATTTCAGGCGGATCTGCTCGACCCTTTAAACGTGGGGAAGACCATTTTTTTGCAAGTGCCGGTGGTATATGTCCTGGCCAAATGGCGTAAGGAGAATAAATATTTTGGGTTTTAGATTCACCAAGGATAATTACTCCCACTGCCCCTCTTGTTTGAGCCTTGGTAATCTTATCTATTGGTAACCTCCCTTTAGTCTCTTTATCTAAAGAATAGCCCTCAGGGACACCTTCTAAGACTATAGCAATCTTTCCTTTTACATCCTTTTGGTGGTAATGGTCATAAGCTTCACTACTCAACCCATAGCCCATATAGATTATGGGTGCGCACACCTCACCCACTGCAGAGAAGTGGAATGGGATAAAATCCCTTTTTACTTTGAACTCTTCACCTGTCTCCAGAATGAGATAATTCCCTTCCCCCAGACTCCTGGTTAATATAGTAAAATCCTGGAAATATCCTTGGTTTCCAGCAGGGGCAAGGCCATATTTTCTAAATTCTCCTGCGATATAATCTGCTGCCAATCTTGAACCTTTACTCCCTGGATGTCGGCCCTCCAGTCTTTCCGATGCCAGATAAGTTATGTGGTCCATGAGGCATTTTTGTGTGAAGTAGTGTGATATTTCCTCCTCATGGAATGGAGGGATCTGACCATAAGCAATGGAGTGGATTATTAAAATAAGCCATATAGATAAGAAAATTCTTCTTATACCCATGTATTTCATGTGAAAATAACTCCTCTTGTTTAAATTCCAAATCCCAAGCATCAAATATCATTGTTCTGACCTGGAACCAGAAGAAATCTGTCTGAGTTTTACCATTTAGGCTAATCTGCA
>DTXE01000059.1 GCA_012962595.1 Syntrophaceae bacterium
ATTTGAAGGCAGGAGGATTTCTTTTTTGCTATGCCCTACATTTTAAATTCCAAATCCCAAGCATCAAATACCAAACACTGTTTGGAATTTGGAATTTGGAATTTGAGATTTGGGATTTGGTATTTTGAATTTTAATCCCTGCCTATATTGCATTTTCATATTTGTTTGTGACTGAAGGTCATGATGGTTTCACCTACCGACATACCCATCTTTGAAGCAAGACCAGTTAAAGAGAGCTTTCCTGCCTTATAGAACTTTACCATTAAAAACTCCCAAGCCATATTGTAAAAGTTCACGTGCAACAGTTGATTTGTCCTTACCTTCCATCTTGGAGAGTTCTTCAACTTCCTGAATTCTCTATCTTTTAATCTAAGGCTTATAACACCCATCAGATACCTCCCTCTAGTCTTTTCAAGGCATTCTCAATAATCCCCATATTATAGCGGCCATAAAACCACAGCTTTTCAAGCCTGGCAATGGCCATTTGCTTATCCATTTTCTCACCATCGGCCATCTTTATCAAGAAGTGAATAGCCGTTGTAAAACCTATATTAACAATCTTGCAAGCCTTAATAGTGGGACCATCCTCTACTGCCAGGGGGTAGACCTTTTCCAGAGCAAGGTAGAATGCCTCCGCCTCGCCACATTGTATCTTAAAATCTTTGCAAGTTTATTTATGGCCCTTTTTGTCCCTGTTTTCTCAATTTCGATTAGACCCTCATTTATAAGGGATGAGATTAGCCTGGCATCAAAAATATCTTTCTTAATACATTCATCTCTTACCCTTCCAGGAATTACTATTTTTATGTGTTCTGCAACAGACCTCAGGATGTCAATTTTTGCCAAGAGAATGAGGGTAGAGGAATCAAATGCCACTTTCATGGCTTACAAAATACTACAAAGGTCAACAAGGAGAAGAAAGAACCTAGAGGGGGAGATAAGGGGACAGGCCACTTTTTGCCCTGCCTCTGACCACAATGGGGAATTGCCTGGCGAGGGGTTACCTACAAAATGAAATCGCCTACGGAGACTGTGGTGTGTTGATTAAAAAAGTAAAACATTCACCGCAGAGGGCGCTGAGGACGCAGGGATACCATATAAGATCGTCCACAGAGACCATAGTGCACCGATAAAAAAGAAAGTATTTGACGTTTGTCTGCTTATACCTTAATATGACTAAAATACTCACGAGGGTGAAAAAATGGCTGTAAAAAATGTTTATGAAGCTGTGAAAACTGCCATGCAGGACTTGATGGCCCCCCAGCTTGAGTCTATAAAAACTGAAATCGCATCTGTCAAAGGTGAAATTACATCTCTCAAGGCCGATATCCGAAGGCTTGATGATAAGATGACTGTATCCTTCAAGGCCGTGGATGAAAA
>DTXE01000060.1 GCA_012962595.1 Syntrophaceae bacterium
CACAGTAAAAACATGGTTCGCATAGAATCTGGTTGAGACTTTCCCTAGTTCTCCTTCGGGTCATTTCAACTAAACCCAATTCGGACATCTGGAGTACATGGGTCTTACTTTTATCCTTTTTAAGTGCCTTCCTCAAGGCCCTTAATACCTTTTCCCGATCACACTCTTTCTCCATATCGATGAAATCGATAACTATAATTCCACCAATGTTCCTTAAACGCAGCTGATAAGCAATTTCTTTTGTGGCTTCAAGATTAGTCTTTAAAATAGTTTCCTCCAGATCCCTCTTGCCTACATAGCGGCCGGTATTAACATCAATGGCAGTAAATCCCTCGGTCATTTCAATAACTATGTATCCCCCTGACCTTAACCATACCTTTTTACCCAACGCTCTAGCCAATTCCATTTCGATGCCATACGCATCAAACAGGGGTTCTTGGCCTTCATAAAGCTCAACCGAGTGTTCTAATCCCGGCATAAAGGTATCAATAAATTCCAATATCTTTTGATACTCCTCCTTAGAGTCAATTATGAGTTTGTTGACTTCCTGAGTAAATAGGTCTCTAACCGCTCTAAGCGTGGTATCCAATTCCTTATATACCAAAGCGGGTGCAGAAACCTTGGAATTTTTAGTTTGAATGTTATCCCATAGTTTCAAAAGGAAGTCCATCTCGGTCTTGATCTTTTTCTGATCTGCGCCTTCACTGGCGGTGCGAACGATAAATCCATACTCCTGAGGTTTGATACTGCTTACCATATCTTTTAGCCTTTTTCTCTCACCTTCTGACTCTATACGTCTTGAGACCCCCACTTGATTAACCCGGGGGAGGAAGACTAAATGTCTCCCAGGGATTGATATATAAGAGGTAATACGAGCTCCTTTGCCACCCATAGGTTCCTTCGAAACCTGAACTAACACCTCCTGTCCCTCATGGAGGAGTTCTTGGATTAAAGGTGCGTGAATGTGGGCTGGCAGCTTCTCCTCACTTTCTGTCACATTTAAAAGGGCCTCCAATTCCTTAACCTCCTCATATACATCACTGACATGCAGAAATGCAGCCCTATCCAGCCCGATATCTACAAAGGCAGCCTCCATTCCCGGGAGGACCTTAATAACACGGCCCTTATAAATATTGCCCAGCAATCCCTGTTCTGAAGTTCGCTCCACATAAAGCTCCGTGACTATACCATTTTCTACCAAGGCAACACGCTTTTCATATGGTCTAACACCAATAATCAATTCAGTTGTCATATCATCACTCTCTTTAAATTTGCCATTATTTACTGTTTGCCCTTAACTATCCTGGCAAAGGCGATATCTCTATCTGTCAAGCCAAATATCCCTTTAATAATATCCTTAGGCGGTATATATCCCCTTATGGTCAATTTTAATGTGTGAGTGTTTTTCAATTGTATATCAGAAATAACTGGTTTTAGATCTATCCTTCTTGTTACTTTATTCTTTTTGAGATCGATTAAAAATTCATGGCATTTTTTGAATTCTACAAGCCTTTCTGGTTTCATCAAGCCAGTATCTAATATAATCAGATAATCAGTCTCGTCAGACTTGGGAAAGGAGGACGCTAAAGGTATCTGGTAGGTCCTTAAGATTTCTAAGCCCTCTGGAAGATGTTGATTGATTTCCTTCACCAAAATAGATGGTAGAAAAGGCTTAAGGATTTCGATATCCAGATACTCTTCTAAACTTTCCATACCAAGGGGCAAGGCCGTCCCAAAAGATATTTTTGGGAGTGGATGGAAGCCTTGAGAGTAGTTAATGGGAATATCAGCACGCCTCAATGCCCTGATAAAGATATTTACCATATCCAAATGACTAAAATATCGTGCCTCACCCCTTTTTGAAAAAACCAGTCTATACCGTCTAGGCATGCCTTGGGGTTTAGGCGAAGCTGCCTTCTCCCAAACCTGGGCATGTTCTTTCTCTTTAGAAAGGATAGGTTCCATAATGGGAGGTTCACATACACCACATTGATGGCACTCATAGAATCGGCAGTCAAGCGTAGTTTTTCCTTCTAACGACTTTTCATACTCCCTTATGAAAAAATCCTTATCTACCCCTGTATGGATATGATCCCATGGAAGTACCTCGCTAAAATCCCTTTTTCGTGTGAGAAAGAATTCTGGGTCTATCTTGGCTTGAGAGAAGGCCTCTCTCCATCTATCACTTCTCATTTGGTCGCTCCAGCCATCAAAATGACATCCAAGAGTGTGAGCCATTAACAAAACCGATCCTAGTCTACGGTCACCTCTGGCAAAGACCCCCTCAAGCCAGCTCAGGTGTGGGCTATTCCATTTGATATGGAGTCTCCTTTTCTTTAAGGCTCGCTTTATGAGTGCCATCCTTTTTCTACTTTCTTGGAGGGTAATCTGGGCCTCCCACTGAAAAGGCGTATGGGCCTTGGGAACAAATGTGGAGATACTTATATTGACATTTCGGGGGCGCCCCGATGACATTAATATCCTTTCTGAAAGACTTCCTATAGCTTGTACATCCTCCAGAGTTTCTGTGGGAAGACCTATCATAAAATAGAGTTTAATGAGATTCCAGCCTGCATCATACATATTTTTAGCAGTTTCTATCATTTCATCTTCCGATATGTCCTTGTTAATTACATCTCGCAGGCGTTGGGTTCCGGCCTCTGGGGCTATGGTAAATCCTGTTTTTCTAACCCGACAAATTTCCCGTATGAGTGTAGGGGTGATTGTACCAATACGGAGTGAAGGAAGGGATATAGCTAAGTTAGTTGAGGCATAGATGCTCATTAGCGATTTCACTAGTTCATTGATACAGGAATAATCTCCAGTGCTTAAAGAGAGTAAGGAAATATCTTCATAGCCTGAGTTGCCCAAGGACTTGTCCACAATCCTTAGGATTTCTCTTTGTGTCCTTTCGCGGACAGGACGATAGATAATCCCTGCCTGACAGAATCGGCATCCTCTGGTACAACCTCGACAAATCTCTACGTTTAATCTGTCATGGACGATTCGGACAAAGGGAACAATAGGTTTGGTGGGGAAGGATACATTGTTTATGTCCTTGATTATTCTTCTCTTTACCCAGTAGTAGCCTTCTACTAGGGGTAGGATTTCCTTGATTTTTCCATCAGGTTCATAGGCCACCTTAAAGAAAGAAGGTATGTAAAGACCCTCGAGCCTTGAAAGTTGCAGTAAAAGATCTTTTTTAGAACCACCGCTCATCTTCCAATCAATATAGACGTCAGAGATCTCAAGTATGACCTCCTCACCCTCTCCTATCACTATAGCATCCAAGAAGTCGGCAACTGGCTCTGGATTGAAGGTGCAGGGCCCCCCGGCTATGATTAAAGGATGCTCTTCTCCCCTTTCTCTGGAGAGAAGAGGGATACCGGCCAGATGAAGCATATTGAGTACATTAGTATAAGTTAGTTCGGACTGGAGGCTAAAACCAACGATGTCAAATTGGCTGAGTGGGGTGGCAGATTCCAGGGATGTTAAGGGTATTTTATTTACCCTCATCTGATGCTCCAGATCCACCCAAGGGGCAAACACCCGCTCTGCAGCAATATCCTCACGGCTATTTAGGATGTGGTAGAGGATTTGGAGGCCCAAGTGGGACATCCCTATTTCATAGACATCAGGAAAGGCTAGGGCAAACTTAAGCTTAACTCCCTTAAGATCCTTATGTATGGAATTTAACTCCGTTCCCAGATAGCGTGCCGGTTTACTAACTAAGGGCAGTATGTCTCGGATAGTCATTCTTGGCAAAGTAATTTCCTTGACAAAGGATGTAACTTGAATAATATAGTTAAGTTAGGGAAAATTCAAGGCAAAAAGTTTGTTGCTAATTTTCTGATGCCAAAGAAGGACCAAAAAAGGCTAAAGGCAATAATGGAGATATTGGATAAAGAATATCCCAATGCCCGTACCGCCTTAAATTTCAGTAATCCCCTAGAATTGCTAATCGCTACCATCCTCTCTGCCCAATGTACAGATGAGCGTGTAAATAAGGTGACCCCTGATCTTTTTAAGAAGTATAAAACTGCTAAAGATTTTGCCCAGGCAGATATAGGTGAGCTAGAGGAAGATATCCGTCCCACGGGCTTCTTTAAAAATAAAGCCCAGAATATAAAGAAATGCTGTACCGAGATGGTTTCTAAACATAAAGGAAATGTCCCTAATAACCTGGAGGACATGATAGCCCTTTCAGGGGTGGGTAGAAAGACAGCCAATATGGTTTTAGGAAATGCCTTTGGTATACCAGGAATTGTAGTAGATACCCATGTAAGCCGAGTAGCTCACAGGATAGGTCTTACCAAAAATAAGGATGCCTATAAGATAGAATTGGACTTGATGGATCTTATTCCTAAAGATAAATGGATTGACTTCTGCCACCAGTTGATATTACTTGGTCGTTATGTGTGTACCGCCAAAAAGCCCCAGTGCCCCCGATGTTCCATTTGGCCTCACTGTGATTTTGGACTAAAGGCTGGTTAATTTACCATCCGCTCCCATTACTAGCTAACTTCTCAATTAAGTTGCCTCTGTTCTTGCCCTCTAAGCCGCAATAGGATACCCTCAATTATTATGTCTTCTACCTGGCTGATTTTAGACCTATGCACTATTATTACATCAGCAATGGCGCCTTGGACAACGGCTCCACGGCCAGGGGCCAAGCGAGGGATAGCGCGTGAGGGGTTTCTGGTTATGAGCGAAATTGCCTGAGTGAGGGTAACTACCTTTTGGTCTGTGGCCAGTTCCAAAACCTTAAGGATAGGACTGTGGTTTCCACCCCCATAATTTGTGGATACCACATCAGCCAGACCAGCTTCCAGGATAGCAAAGAAAAAGGCCAGTTCTTTTTCCCTTTCCGGGCTGTCCAATATATCCAAGGTAGAGATATCGATGATTGCCCCCTTTTCCTTCAGCCGCTTTATCAGTTCCATTCCTTCTTTCATGTCAAAACTTGGGTGATTGCAATGCCCGGCAATAAGTAGATCCCCAAGCCAGGATATTTCCCCTATCTTGGTCATGGAAGTAGCGGCTGTATGCACTATGAAGGGGAGCTGGTATTTTTTTGCTAATTTGGCACATTCTTCAAGGGCCTCAAGGGCAATACCGAATGGAGGAAGGACTGTTTGCGATATTCTATCCAGTGCCCATTCGGGGGAATAATTTTTTAAACCAATCTCTTTAAGAACATTTTCTACCCTTTCAGGGTCATAAAAATTGGATGCAATCTCCTTCCCTAAAACCGCCTCCTTTAACCTCTTGCCTGATATTGGTCAATGGCAACCCCTGTTTCCCTTTTAACCATCTCTGGAATAAACTTATAGTCTTGGATACCACCACCAAGGGTAGCCCCGGAACCGCCTTCGCCTATGGCCACTACAATATTGGGGAAACGTTTTATAATTTCCTCTGCTTTCTCTTCCTTTAAGCCTTTAAGGCCCGATGCGTCGATCTTTCTTGCAGCAAGGTAAGCCTTAGGGTAATGGGTTATAGCGGTTTTAATATTGACAGGACATATGCTCTTTACTTGAGATGCCAGTCCAGGATGGGCAAAGCCATCCAAGCTGAGGATGGTAGTAGTTCCTTGAGAGACATGTGTTACTAGATTCTTTTTAGCCTGCTTTTCGGGCAAGGGGGCTGAGGCACTAGAAAAAAGAGGGGCTCTTGGAATAATACCATGTGCATGGATATTGATGATTCCTGGCAGAACAAGTTTGTCTTTGCCCTCTAATATGTGGGTAAATGTAACTCCTGAAGGTTTCTCTTGACCAATATATACTATTTCCTTACCGTGAATGACTATATTGACCTTATCTAGAAAGGTCTTTCCATCGCCGGTAATGAGTGCTGATTCTTTGATCAAGAGATTAAGTATTTTCTTAGACATAGGACAAGCTAAGTAAGCTAACTTCCTGGAAAGAGGGAATCAAAAGAGCGCTCAAACCTCTTTTTTGCTATCTGCCAGTTTAAAATATCATGAGGAGATAAACCTAGGTCGTCTAAACTTCTTCCCTCCTTGAAATAGTTATGATTGAGTATTTCACCTGCCTGTTCAATTATTCTCTTGTGAAGTGGGGTATCGATTCCCAGAACCTTGGCCATATGGTACAGAGGCACCACCCGGGTCGTCACCTCCTCGTAAAGATACCGATGGTTCATCTTTTTAGGGGCCGGTGACCGAATGGGTCCACCCGGCGGATTATAGTAAGGGGTACCTTCATCATGGACCATATCAAAGAGACTTCTTTCGCTTCCTCCATCAGTTAGAGGTATATTATAGGCGGTATGGAGGAAATCACGAGTGGTGGGGCAATTTCTTATTCCCATAGCATGGGCAACTGCTATCCTTTCCCTATCAAGCTCTTCTATCATTTGGGTCATTTCTTTGGTTAATCCTAGATAAAAATTGAAGTCCTCCTGAGCTTCGATCCTTTTTCTTTGCATGATTATGCCGATGATGTGTAGCCCAGGTGCATCATTGATACCTGCCTGAAGGGGATCATGGCAGCCAATGAACTGGTCAGGGTAAATACTGCCTGCAAGTAACTGTAATACATGTGACATTCTTTTAGATGGTAGAACAGAGAGATATAGCTTCTGTTTCCTTGCCTTTACCAATACCTCAATCCTCCTTGGAGAAAGTTGTATAATCTTTGTGGCATAGATAAAGGTATCGGCATCGGCAAAGGTAACATGGGCAGTACAACCCTCTTCCCTGATTTTCTTGGCCATAAGGAATTTACTATCAATACCACCAGCAAAGATCAGGATTATCTGGCCATGG
>DTXE01000061.1 GCA_012962595.1 Syntrophaceae bacterium
AGTCTGACTAAACCATTTTGAAACGGCCGCATCAACCTAGGCAAATAGGGCATAGCAAAAAAGAAATCCTCCTGCCTCCAAATTAGAGGAGTTATTTTCATGTGAAAATAGCTCCTTTACCGCCCCACCTCTTTCCTCTCTCTAGCCATGGCTACTGCCCCTGTACGCACTATCTCCCTAATATTAAAGGGTTTAAGGAGGTCTATTATGGCCTGTAATTTTTTTTCATCACCTGTAACCTCAATGGTATAATGACTGTGACTTACATCTACTACCTTTCCTCTGAAGATATCTACAATCCTTAAGATTTCTGCCCGGGATGAAGAATCAGCCTTAACCTTTATAAGGGCCATCTCCCGGTTTACAGATTCCATCTGTGATAGATCCATAACTTTAATAACATTTATCAATTTTCTCAGTTGCTTAATTATCTGCTCCATAATTTTCTCATCACCACTTGTGACTAAGGTTATACATGATATCTTAGGATCTAAAGTCTCTGCCACACATAGGCTCTCGATATTGAACCCTCGACCACTGAAAAGACCAGCAACACGAGAGAGAACCCCTGGCTCATTATCCACAAGGATGGATAAAGTATGTTTCATAGTTACTCCTTTTCCTAGACCAGGAGCATTTTTGTCATGGGTTCACCTGCTGGGACCATGGGATACACATCTTCCTCTTTAGCCACTATAAAATCCATGAGCACCGGTTTTGGTGTGGATAGTGCCTTTTTAATCACGGAAACCACCTCTTTAGGTTTGGTAGCCCTTAGACCCACAGCCCCATAGGCTTCAGCTAGCTTGACGAAGTCTGGTGGGCCTTCTAAGCAGGTAGAGGAATATCGTTTACCATAAAATAATCCCTGCCATTGCCTCACCATCCCCAGGTATCCATTATTAAGGATGGCCACCTTTACCGGTAAGTTATAATTCACCGCTGTGGCCAGCTCTTGAATATTCATCTGAATACTACCATCACCAGCCACATCCACCACAATCCTATCGGGGAAGGCAGCTTGTGCCCCAATGGCTGCAGGGAATCCATAGCCCATGGTTCCCAATCCTCCTGAGGTAAGTAAGGTTCGGGGTTCTGTAAAACAATAGAACTGGGCAGTCCACATCTGATTCTGTCCCACTTCTGTTGAAATAATCACCTTCTTACCTCTGGTGAGTTCATGTATCTTCTGGATAACATACTGGGGTTTAATGATATCCTTTTGTTCATATGTCAAAGGATGTGTTTTACCCCAATGCCTCACTTGACTGAGCCATGCTGAGTGTCTAGACTTCCAATCCTTTGGTAATTCTTTGTTTATAAGTCTGTTAAGTTTCTGGAGTACATCCTTACAGTCTCCTACAATAGGAATATCCACGCGGACATTTTTACTTATAGATGTAGGGTCAATGTCCACATGGATTATTTTAGCAAGTGGGGCAAATTCATCTATTTTGCCAGTGACCCGGTCATCAAACCTAGCACCTATGGCGATAATTAAATCACAATTTCCTATAGCCATATTAGCGGCGTAAGTTCCATGCATACCCAGCATTCCCAGCCAAAGAGGATGATTACCAGGGAAAGCACCTAGCCCCATGAGGGTAGTAGTTGTGGGGATGCTGAGGGCCTCTACGAACTCTCTAAGCTCCTGGGCAGCATTAGAGGTAATTACACCCCCACCCACATATATAACGGGTCTCTTGGATTTGAGTATAAGCTTAAAGGCCCTCTCAACCTGTTTTATATGTGCCTTATATGTAGGATTATAACCTTTCATCCTGAGTGTTTCTGGATAATTAAAATCGGTTTTGGACTGAATGACATCCTTAGGGAGATCTACCAAAATGGGACCTGGTCTTCCAGATATAGCCAGATAGAAGGCCTCCTTTATGGTTCTGGCCAAGATGGTTACATCCTTTACCAGGTAATTATGCTTAGTACATGGTCTGGTGATGCCCACAATGTCTGCCTCCTGGAAGGCATCATTTCCGATGAGTTTGGTGGGAACCTGCCCGGTAAAGACCACTATAGGTATGGAATCCATGTAAGCTGTAGCGATGCCTGTAACCGTATTGGTTGCCCCCGG
>DTXE01000062.1 GCA_012962595.1 Syntrophaceae bacterium
GCCCCTTGTTGCCTTTTCTTTTCTATTTCCGCTATTGTATTTGGTAGTGTTTTTAATCGTCCCCGTCTTGGCAATGCTTTTTATAGCCTTCACCTATGAGGGTAATTTCTCACTTCACTGGTTTAAGAGCATCTTAGAATCAAGCTATTATATACAGTTCCCTCCACAGGGGGATTTTGTTACCAAACAGGTGACCGCGACTGGTGAGACCGTATATCTAATCAGGGGAATAGATTTTGGGGTTATACTCAACTCCCTGGTCGTTGCATTCTCTGTAACCCTGCTGGCTTCATTAATAGGAACCATCTTTGCATTTGTGATGGCAAGATATGATTTTAAAGGAAAGAACTTCTTTAGACTTGCCTTGTTTGTCCCCCTTTTGGTAACTCCCTTTGTGAACGCATATGTAATTAAAAGAGTGTTCATAGAATATGGCCTTGCGAATTTCATCCTTCCAATAGGATTTTCTGTTTTCTTTCTAACCATCCCTCAGGATCGGTCATGTAATCTTGGGAATCCAGGAGTGCTAAGTAATGACCTCGCTCCTCATAGGATAGCATGAGGAAAAAACGCTTTTCAAAAGGATCATCCGCCTTTTTGCTCAGGCCATCATATAAATTAATGCTCTTTTCTTCCATATCCATGGCTATCTTTAAGGCTTCAAGGTCATCGCTGCTGGGTTTCACCTTCTTATTAAGCTCGATGTTCGCTTCCTTAAATATGGTCTGTATAGTAGAATCCACCTTGGTTAGGCCTAGGTTTTCTGGCCATTTTTGCTGTTTATCTAAGGAAGAATAGATTTCCTGTATTTTCCTGAGATGAACCCTTTCTTCTTCTGCCAGCCTCTCAAATAATTGCTTACCATAGGGGTGATGGGTTTTTTGAGCAGCTTTAATATAAAATTGTTCGCCCTCCAATTCCATCTGGATAGCGGTCTTAAGAACCATCAGTTTGTTTTCCATCTTCCATATCTCCCTCCGTCACCTTTGTACACCTATTTCAGGTGTTTTAGCACTCTAGCAAACCTATCTTCTACCACATTCCAGTTTAGATTCTTAAAAAAGGCATTGAGATACTCCGCCTTGGCCGTGCCATAGTCCAGCATGAAGGCATGCTCCCAGCAGTCAATAGCCAGAAGGGGTTTTTGGTGAACCGGTAATCCAATATGATGCTCATAGAGGATGTAATGGTGAAGCTTACTGTCTACCCAGTTATGGGTGAGCAACACCCAGCCAGGGGTGGAAAGGGCACAGGCTCGCATATCCTTCTCCCACGCCTGGAGTGTGCCAAAATCACGCTTTAGGGCTTCGGACAGAGCCCCATCAGGAGTCAGGAGAGTAGGCCCCAGATTCTCAAAGTAGAGCTCATGGAGATAGGTTCCGTTAAAGGCTACAGTCTCTCTTCTTTTCAGTTCGCTAAATTCCCCAAAGGAGTAGTTGGCTGTAGTCCGGTCAGCTGTGGATAGTTTTTCTTCAATCTCATTTAGCTTGTTGCAATATCCCTGGTATAAACTGAAGTGTTGTTTTAAAAGCTTTTCGCTAAAACCATCCAGGCCAATAAGACGGTCAAAATTTTTTACAGTATGGGCCATATTAATTACCTCCTTTCCCTGATTTTTAAGCATCCTTTGCATAGGCCGTAAAATACTAACCTGTGATCTTCTATATCAAAACCTGTAGTCTTTGTGGCCTTTTTATTTAAATTATTGTCTAAGGGCATATCTACGTCAAAGACCTCTCCACATTTGCGACAGATAAAATGGTAGTGGTTCTCACTTCTGCCATCGAACCTGCTGAAAGTACTTCCAAAGTCAAGCTCCAAAATTTCACCCTGCTCTTTTAGTAACTTGAGGTTTCTGTAAATAGTCCCTAAACTCAACCTTGGAAATTCAGGCTTCACCTGACTATAAATCCAGTCAGCAGTGGGGTGGCCTTTTGTCGCTCTTAAAACCTCCAAAATTCGCTGTCTCTGTCTGGTTCTTCTAAGTACCTTCTCAGATATAGTAATAACCATAACAGTTACTAATTAACAAATAAGATAAATTTGTCAACAAAAATGGACACCCATCAAATGCACCCCTTGACAATATCGGTAGACTGATTATTTTATGATAGGTAGTAATGATAGCAGTTATGAATTGCCTTAAACAATTTGTAAAAGGGAGGTGATTGGAATGTTCGATTTGGTACCTTGGAGACGGACTGAAAGGGATTTACTTGATGTGTTCAGAACCGACTTCGACGAAATATTCAACAGGTTCTTTGTAGATTTGCCCAGACTCCGGCTGTTTGATCGATTCTACCCCTATGTTGATATTTCTGAAACCGACAAGGAAGTTATTGTAAAGGCTGAAATTCCTGGTATGGATACCGAGGATATTGACATCACCCTCAGAGATGGGATGCTTTCTATCAAGGGAGAAAAGAAACAGGAAAAAGAAGAAAAGGATGAGCACTATCAGAGAATCGAGAGGTACTACGGTTCCTTTACCAGGAATTTAAGGCTTCCCTGTGAGGTTTCAGAAAACAAGGCTAAGGCTGAGTACAAAGACGGGGTATTGACTATCAAACTGCCAAAGACTGGGAAGTCTAGGGAAAAACACATCAAGATCAGCGCTAACTAATCTAGCCAGGGGGATGGATCACCATCCCCCTTTCTTATAAGCTGTCCGATATGTCATTTGAAATATTAGACCTACCCCTTTTTCACTTTCAGAACTTCCGACCACTTCTATGAAATCGACCTCAGAAAACAATAGGGGATGGTATTTATAACTTCCTCCGCAGGAGATTCAATTTTTCTTATTCTCAAATTATTGCGATTCCTGGTTATACCATTAGTGGAAATTCCTCAAA
>DTXE01000063.1 GCA_012962595.1 Syntrophaceae bacterium
AGAGGATCAAGTGATAGAGACAGGGCCGGTATCAGGTGCAATAGACCTGGATACATATGCCTCACCTTATCTAATGGATTTGATTGATCTAGAATATAAACAACGGGTGATAATGCTTACCTCTCGGGGTTGTTGTTATCCTTGCACCTTTTGCTACACCACAAGGGCCAGTGGGAGCCGGGTCCGATTTCACTCCATAGATCGAGTGATAGAAGAAATGAGGTATCTAAGATCAAAAGGAATAAGAGATTTCTGGTTTGCTGACCCTAACTTTTCCTATTCGCCCCAGCGTTTGGTGGCACTACTTAACAAGATAATCCAGCATGTCCCGGATATCTCCTTTTGGTGCCAGACTCGTTACGACTCAGTAAGTCCAGAGATCCTGGACTTACTTAAGCGAGCTGGAGCAAGTATGGTGGCCTATGGTTTGGAGTCGGCCAACCCCAGAGTCTTGGAAAAGATCAAGAAGCGGATGGATCTTGAAAGGCTATCGCATGTGATTCGCTGGACACAGGAGGCCGGTATGGAGGTGGAACTCTTTACCATGTTTGGCCTGCCTGGTGAGACCTTCCAACAGGCTCTAGGTACTTTGGATTACGTGAAAAGAAATGGAATTGCCATTAAGGGAAATTCCATCTCCCAACAGGTGCACCTGTTCTTTGGCACCTCTATGAATGAAGATCCTTCCTCCTATGGTATTCACCTCCTTCCTCGGACCAGGCCAGCATACTTAAGTGTGTGCAGGGATTTTGAGACTGACACCATGTCAGCAGAGGAAATCAAGCAGATAAGTGCGATTTGGAGATTGAATCGCCATGATTTTATGGAAGACGTTCAAGCAGAAAGAAACCTATTTAATAGAGCAGGTTTCATTACTCAAAACTGGACTGCTCTGGCTGACCAACCCGAGGCAGGTTGCCTCCTTGCGCGTATTTATCTTGCTCTTGAAGAGTATCAAGCCGCTTTTCAGTGCTTGGATGCCTTAAGAAGGGACTTCCAAGAACACCCCATGGTCAAGGAAATTCTTGCCGGGCCCTTTGTGGCTTTCAAGATAAAGCGTGGCCCTGTGGCTCTAGGATACAAGGTCATTTACGACTGTCAGGGGTTTATAGATGGCAAGATAGTACCTGCTACCTGTGGCTATTATCAAGTGGCGATTCTGGGAGATGGCAAACTCTTGCCCCAGTTTGAGGAAGGTCTTGAGGAACTACGCCCCGGGCACTGGACAGAATTTTCAGTTTCTTTTCCTCCAGACTATGGCCTGCAGGAACTGGCGGGGAAGAGGGTACAGTTCCGGGTAGTACTCCACCAGGCAATGGAACCTATTACCTTAGAACGGGCTGAAGATTTGGTTAAGGTTCCACGGAACATCTATCGGCTAATGGATACTGTGGGCCTACGTCAGTATAATGAGAACCTGTACTACATGGTGCTTCGGGACACAGTATTGCATAGTCTCACTGAAGATGTGGTAGATTATTTAAACCTTATAAATTTCTATCTGAAATTGGGCTTTATCGATCTGGGTCTATCCCTGGCCTATCATCTTCCCCAAGATTCCATGCTGCTGGGCCATGTTGCTCACATTCTACGTATCAATGGCCTACCACAAAAGGCACTGGATATATTGGCATCAGTGGAGGGAGCCAGCAATGGTATACAATTAATCAGGGCTCAGAGCCTTTTTGATCTT
Source organism: Syntrophaceae bacterium (assembly GCA_012962595.1). GTDB lineage: Bacteria > Desulfobacterota > DTXE01 > DTXE01 > DTXE01 > DTXE01. The sequence continues at coordinate 1,694 of DTXE01000063.1, forward strand.
AATAGGTACCAGGAATCTGAAGATATCCTCAAGGGCCTTTGGATACCTGGAGATGTCCAGTTTTTGGATCTCCGGGTGCAACTAGCGTCCTACTTGAAACTTTCCATAGAGACTTACCTTAAAAGAGTGGAGGAGTTGCTAGATGCCAAAATTGAATCTATGCTAAAATAGAATTTTCGAGTAAAATAAACTAAATGAGGCTAATAAATCAGAGAGGTGGAGATGAAAGAAAAAAAGACTACGCGTGAGGTTATTGCTGATCTCAGAAGAACTATTGCCCAAAACCCTAGCTGCGCTACTGCACACTATAATCTGGGGGTGGCCCTTATGGAGCAGCAGAGGTGGGACGAAGCTATAGATGAATTCGAAGAGGCCATCGAAAATAGCCCCCGCATGTTTGAGGCCTTTATCAACCTAGGTGGAATCTATTTCAAGATAGGGGATTTGGAAAAGGCAATTAAAGCCAATAAAAGGGCCCTGGAAATAAAGCCAGATTACGCTAGAGCCTATGGAAATTTAGGGTTTATATACTTACAACAAGGGAATACAGAAGCTGCCATAGATGCACTCAAAAAGGCACTTTCCATTGATCCCAGATTTGTCCAGGCATTGAGTAACCTTGCTAATGCCTACCTTCAACAGGGAGATATTGAGGAAAGCATTGCTACTGGAAAAAGGGTTCTTGACATAGCTCCCACTTTTGCCCTTGCCCATAATAATCTAGCGGCTGCATACTACTCGAAGGGGGCCTTTAAAGAAGCCATCGAGCATTGTGATAAGGCCAGAGAACTTGGGTTTGAGGTTCAACCTGAGTTTTTAAAGGCATTAGAACCATATCGTTAATTTATATGTCATTAGTCACCTGTCATTTGTCACTAGTAAGGGCCACCAATAGTTCGTTTAGTTCGTTTTGATCGTTAATATCGTTAGTAACGATCTCAACGACCTAAACGGTCTCAACCATCTTAACGATCTATGGTGATGACTAATGAGTGGTGACGCTTATTATAACTATGGCTTTAGATTTTACCAAGTGGTTTGAGAAATATAAAAAGCTGGTATTAGAGGCAGATCAGGCATTTAAACGGGTAGAAGAGGATTATAGCGATTGTGTCCGATGTCGAATCAATTGTTGCGATTGCTGTTACGCCTTTTTTGAGCTGTTTCTTATCGAGTCGGTCTATCTGAATTACCATTTCAACATGCTCATCAAGAGAAGAGAGAGGCGAGTGGTCCTCAGAAGGGCAGAAAAGGCAGATATAAGGATTCTGCACATTAAAAAGA
>DTXE01000064.1 GCA_012962595.1 Syntrophaceae bacterium
GGTATTTTGAATTTTAATCCATGCCCATATTGCATTTTCATATCTCTTTGTGACCGAAGGTCATGAATGTTTCACAAAGAGGGTTCCCCCGAAGTGGACTTACATCCTTTCCGGTGCCGAAACCCCTAATAGATCAAGACCATTCTCCAACACGATCTTGAGAGCCGCCACTAAATAAAGACGAGCCTGGGTTAAGTCAGAGTCATGGGAAAGAATTCGGTATTTGTTATAGTAACCATGAAAACTGGACGCCAACTGGGTCAGATAGTAAGGTATCCTATGTGGTTCGAAATGGTAGGCACTCCCTTCCACTATGTATGGATAGATGGCCATCTGTTTTATCAATTGAAGCTCTTCTGGAAGATTCAGGACATGAGTGCAGATCTCTGGGGGCTTGGGTACCGCAATATTCCGCTCCGAGGCCATCTTAATTACACTGCATATACGGGCATGGGCATACTGAACATAATATACAGGGTTGTCCATGGTCTTCTTTTTAGCTACTTCTAGGTCGAAATCGAGAGGGGTATCCGCTCTTCTGGTTAGGAATATAAATCGGGCGGCATCCCTCCCCACTTCATCTAGAATTTGCCTCAGGGTCACAAATTCACCGGCTCGGGTGGACATGGATACCGGTTTTCCTTCCCTCAGAAGATTTACCATCTGAATCAAGATAACCTTTAGGGCATCTTTCCTATAGCCTAATGCCTGAATACCTGCTTGAATACGAGGCACATATCCGTGATGATCAGCACCCCAGACATCGATGATGGTCTCAAAGCCTCTTTCAAATTTACCTTTGTGATAGGCCAGATCTGAGGCGAAATAGGTGGTATCTCCAGTGGATCTAACCACTACTCTATCCTTTTCGTCTCCAAATCTGGTGGATCTGAACCAAACGGCCCCATCCTTCTCATAGATATATTCTTTGTCTTTAAGGCCCCTTACAGTGCTGTGAACCGCATCACTTTTAAAAAGTTCCTTCTCACTGTACCAGTTGTCAAACCTAACACCAAAATCCTCAAGGTCTACTTTAATGCTGTTTAGTATGTGTTTAACTCCGTAAGAGGTAAAGATGGGAATGGCATCTTCTTCCTTCATATTGAGATATTTCCTATTATACTTACTGACTATTTCCTTGGCGATATCTCGAATGTAATCACCCTGGTAATAGGTGGATGGAAAATCTATATCCTCTCCCAGAAGCTGCTTATATCGCAGAAAGACTGATTGACCTAGGGTATCTATCTGGTTGCCGACATCATTAATGTAATATTCTTTTTGGACATGATAACCCACCGCCTTAAGGATGTTGGCTAAACAATCACCTACAGCTCCCCCCCTTCCATGGCCTATGTGGAGAGGACCTGTAGGATTGGCACTCACAAATTCCACTTGTACTCGTTTGCCTTGACCCAGATTGGAACTTCCATAGGCCCTTCTTAATTCATGGATGATATGTAATGTTTGGTACCACACCCTTGGATCAATGAAAAAATTGATAAAGCCAGGCCCAGCAATCTCAACCTTTTGAATGACATGTTCATTATCTGCCATGTTTGAAACAATGAGGCTGGCTATCTCATATGGAGACTTTTCAATCTGGGAGGCCAAGACCATTGCTATGTTAGTAGAAAAATCACCGTGTGCACTATTTTTTGGTAGCTCCAGAAGTATGGGTGGAATTTCCAAGAAAGGCAATGAATGGGTATCCAGACAGCACTGAATAGCCTTGGTTATCATCTTGGTGAGTTTCTTTTTCATACCTTCATTTCTCTTCCTCTTTTATCTCCTCCCCTTCCTCTTCAGACTTAATGGAGATGTCTCTTACAAAATCAGGACACTTGGCCCCTGTAGGTAGCGAAAATCTTTTCTGACACTGCTCCCTCCAGGCACAGATAAGGCATATAGTTTTTTCATCAGACATAGATACCCCCTTCTCTATCTCTCGGCTCTATGCTGTTTATTCTAAACCCTTTTTAAATACTCAGTCAAGGTTCTTCCTTGTAGATTCTCTGGTTTCTATTACCAAGGGCGCAGTAGATCTCATAGGAGATAGTTCCTGCCCTTTCAGCAATTTCCTCAGCGGTAATGACATCCTTCATCTGACTACCCAAAAGGACCACTTCGTCATTTACTTGGACATTGGGAATATTTGTTACCTCGGCCATTAAGAGGTTCATACACACAACCCCTACAATTTTAGCCCGTCTTCCACCGATTAATACCTCGCCTTTATTGGAAAGGCTTTTCATATATCCGTTGTCATATCCTACAGGAATGGTTGCGATAAGTGCCTCTCCGGGAGTTATATAAGTTCTCCCATAACTTATGCCGGAGTTAGGTGGTAGCCTTTTGATTTGGATGATTTTACTTTTGAATGTCATAACAGGCTTCAAGGAGACCTTTTCCTTGAATTGGGAAGAGGGATAAGAACCATATAGCATAATGCCGGGTCTTACTAAATCAAAGTGCGCTTCCTTATAATCGATAATAGCGGCACTATTAGCGATATGATTATAAAGTAAACTAAATCCCATTTTCTTGGCTTCAACAATGGCCTTTTTGAATCTTTCCAGTTGAAACCTGGTATATTCCTCATCAGATTCATGGGCACAAGCCAGGTGTGAGAAAAGGGCCTCCACCTCCAGAGACTTTAATGATCTTATCTTGCTCAAAAATGATGTTACCTCATGGGCAGGAATTCCTAAGCGGCCCATACCGGTGTCGATCTTTAGATGTATCTTTTGAATTCTACCCTTTTTAAGGGCCTCCTGAGATAATCTGTGGGCAATATCCAGGCGGTAAACAGCAGGAATGAGGTTGTTTTGGATAACTGTTGAGCATTCTTCTTCTGAAATTCCAAGTAAAACCACAATAGGTGTGGAAATCTTGGCCTTCCTTAAAACTAGGCCTTCCCTTACATCACCCACACCCAAAAAGTCTACCCCCAGCTTACTCAGTTCTTTTGATACATGAATCATTCCGTGGCCATAAGCGTCAGATTTGACGATGGCCATTATCTTGGTAGTAGGCTTAATGAAACGCCTTACCTGCTGGAAGTTGTGCCTTAAGGCCCCTAAATCAATCTCTATAGTATTCACCATAGTAAATGTATCTCGCTATCTTGGGCAATTTACTTCATTTGACTTGTAATATCAAGGAATAAGCTTCTTGGAGAATGTCCCGATCCCTTGACATAAAGGTAGCCAGAAAATACAATCACTTATCAAGGAGAAACATTCATGACCTTCGGCCACAAAGAAACATGAAAATGCAATATAGGCATGGATTGAAATTTGATTCTACCCGGATCACCGCCTTAATTAACGCCGGGGGCAGTTTATTCCGCTGGCAGGCCTCCTGCGGTGCACACGACATAGTCTTATGTTTTACATATTCTCGCGGCCCTTCACTAAATGCCCTGCCACAAGAAGAAGAGGGCAACCAA
>DTXE01000065.1 GCA_012962595.1 Syntrophaceae bacterium
GAATATTATAGGGATGGAAGGTGGATAAAGAACGGCAGGATACTGGCGGCAGAATTTGTTAATGTCGGTTCTAAATATCAGGCCTTCTATTTTGAAGATGGAAAAGGTCATGGAGACTACTATGACTCTGAAGGAAGATGTTTAAGAAAACAATTCCTGAAATCACCGCTTCGTTATAAGCGAATCAGCTCATACTTTTCTCGGCGTAGATTCCACCCAATCCTTAAGATTTACAGGCCCCATTTGGGTATAGATTATGCTGCTCCTGTAGGTACACCAGTTGAGTCCATTGGCGATGGGAAGATAGAGTTTATAGGTTGGAAAGGGGACTATGGTAGGTTCATTAGAGTCAAACATAATCGCAATTACATAACTACTTATGGCCATCTTTCTCGATTTGCCAAGGGATTAAAGAAAGGAAGTCGCATTAAACAGGGTCAAGTGATTGGATATGTGGGCTCCACAGGTTTAGCTACTGGACCACATCTAGACTTTCGTATGATCAGAAATGGTAGGTTTGTGAATCCTCTCAAGATTCAACCTCCACCCGTTGCACCCATCAGAAAGGAGTCCATGGAGGCATTTAATGCCACGGTTTTAAATCTAGCGGAGAGACTCAAGGCCATATCTCTCAAGGCATCTGTCCAGGTCCAAGAGGATACATATAGGGAGAGAAAAGGTGGATAGAAAGGTAGTTGTCTTGGGACTTGATGGGGTTGCATATACCCTTTTGAATGATCTCATGAGGAAAGGGTATATGCCCAATTTAGCATCTATAATGGAAGATGGCACTTTTACCCAGATGCAGACTACCATCCCTGATATCTCATCGGTAGCTTGGACATCTTTCATAACAGGGAGAGATCCGGGAGGGCATGGAATATTTGGTTTTACTGATGTATGTCCTCATAGCCGGGGAGTTTATTTTACCAACTCTACGCACATATCACGTGAATGTCTCTGGGATTTAATTGGGAGGGCGGGTAAACGATCTGTTATTATTAATGTTCCAGCAACATATCCGGCTAGGGCCATAAATGGTGTGTTAATCGCTGGTTTTGTAGCCACTGATCTTAAAAAGGCTGTATACCCCAGGGCAGCTTATGAATACCTTAAGGGAATAGGGTATCGATTGGATGTGGATACGGGCAAATCAAGAGATTCCATGGATTATTTAATAGAGGATTTGAATATAACCTTAGAAAAAAGAATAGAGACCATATACCACTTTTGGGAGAGCGAAAGGTGGGATTTATTTATAGGAGTTCTGACGGAGACTGACCGCATAAACCACTTCCTGTGGGATGCGTGGGGTAATAAAAATCATCCTTATCACAGGGCCTTTATCGACTATTATAAGAAGATAGATCATTTTCTGGGCACACTCTATGACCGTTTTTTAAGTCTTAGTTTAAAACATCCTGCCTCCTTTATGATGATCTCAGATCATGGGTTCACAAAGGTAAAAGGCGAAGTATACATCAACCATTGGCTTAAAGAGGAAGGCCTTTTGGCTGGCAATTGCTTGGGAAAAATAGATGTTAAAAGCCAAGCCTTTGCTCTGGACCAAGGAAGGATTTACATTAACCAAGGAAAGACAGCCCGGACATCATGGGAATTGAGGCAAGAGCTGTTTGATAGGCTATCACAAATTAAGGAAGAAATGCCCTTTTTAAAAGGTATCTTTCACAAAGAGGAGCTCTACCATGGACCCCTGCTTGAAAGGGCACCAGATTTGATCCTATTACCTAAGCCAGGCTTTATCCTGAAGGGTGATTTGGATAAGGATGTGTTGCTTGGCCATTCTCCATTGGCCGGTACTCATACACAGGATGATGCCTTCTTTTTTGTCAATGATAAAAGATATTTTAATGACTTAAAGATATATCACATTACCCCAGTGATATTAGAGGCCATAGGACTCTATAATGTCTTGGAGAGACATTCATGACCTTCAGTTACAAACAAATATGAAAAGGAATACAGGCAGGGATCAAAATTCAAAATTCCAAATTCCAAACAATGTTTGGTATTTGATGCTTGGAATTTGGAATTTAAAAA
>DTXE01000066.1 GCA_012962595.1 Syntrophaceae bacterium
ATAAGCCAAGCAAACACCGTGGTATTTATCCAGTGTGTGGGTTCCAGGATACCAGAAAGGCTTTACTGCAGCCGTCTCTGTTGTAGCCAGTCCATAAAAAATGCCTTAAAACTTAAGGAATTAAACCCCAATATCACTATCTACATTCTCTACAGAGATATCAGGGCCTATGGATTTATTGAGGATTATTATAGAGAGGCCAGGGCCAAAGGAATAATATTTATTCGCTATGATCTGGAATCAAAACCAGATGTTAAGGTCCATGGAAGGCTCTTGGTATCAGTGCCTGATCCTGTTCTGAGGAGGCCCATAGAGATTTCTGCTGACCTTCTCATCCTAGCTCCGGCCGTCGTGGCCTCTCCTGATAATAAAAAACTCTCTGAGCTCTATAAGGTAGCTACCAATGAGGATGGCTTTTTCCTTGAGGCCCATATGAAATTAAGGCCTGTAGACTTTGCTACAGATGGTATCTTCTTAGCCGGCTTGGCCCACTATCCCAAACCCATTGAGGAAACTATCAGCCAGGCGCAGGCAGCAGCAGCCAGGGCCGCAACCATCCTATCAAAGCCAGCTATAGAACTTGAAGCAGCTACCTCAGAAGTTATAGATGATGTGTGTGATGGCTGTGGATATTGTATCGAAACCTGTCCTTTTCAAGCTATCAGCCTCATAGAGTATATGAAAGATGGACAGGTGAGGAAAATAGTAGAGACTAATGAATCCCTGTGCAAGGGGTGTGGTAATTGTCAGGCCACTTGTCCTAAGAGGGGTATTTATATCAAGCATTTTAGACTGGACCAACTGGAAAGGATAATTGAGGCAGCATTGGAGTGATTGTTATGGAAGCTATAAGGCCCAAAGGCATCTCTTTCCTTGAAGAAGTCAATAGGTCAGGTAAGCAGATCATTCAGCACTGCTATCAGTGTCAAAAATGTAGTGTGGGCTGTCCTGTGGCATATGCCATGGATTATTCACCTAATCAGCTCATTCGCATGATTCAATATGGAATGAAGGATGAGGTCTTAGCCAGTTCTACTATCTGGTTATGTGCATCCTGCGAGACTTGCACTACCCGATGCCCCAACGAGGTAGATGTAGCCCAGTTAATGGATACCTTAAGGCAGATGGCCTTAAAGAAAGGTATACCTGTTAAAGAAAGGGATATACCTGAATTCCATAAGGCCTTCCTTACCTCAGTAAAAATGGGGGGGCGCGTCTATGAGCTAGGAATGATGGGCATATATAAACTCAAGACCCGTACATTCTTTAAGGATATGCAATTGGGCCGTGATATGTTTAACCGTGGAAAAATTAACATCCTGCCCCATAGGATTCGGGGAAGGAAGGAGATAAAGGATATATTTAAAAATGCCAAACGGGGCAGGTAGCAGTCAGAGAGTTTCCTATTATCCAGGTTGCACCTTAAGGGGAACAGCCAAGGAATTTGATGAGTCCACAAGAGCAGTATCTAAGATAATGGGCATTGAACTTGTGGAAATTCCAGACTGGAACTGCTGTGGGGCAACCTCCGCCCATGTTACCAATGAATATCTCTCCTTTGCCTTACCTGCAAGAAATATCATTATTGCTGAAAAGATGGGTAGAGATGTGGTAGTGCCCTGCGCCGCATGCTTTAACAGACTTAAGTTTGCCGAAAAGGAACTTTTAAAGAAAAACCATAAAGAGATGAGCTATAAAGGTAAGATTCGAATAATACACCTCCTTGATTTTCTGAGCCAGGATGAGAAC
>DTXE01000067.1 GCA_012962595.1 Syntrophaceae bacterium
AAGCTCTTCTATTGTTTTGCTTCAAGAAGTATGGAAAGAAGATGTAAAAGTATTTTTTATGGAGATTGTTTTAGTTTATGTCGACAAGGGAAGACCTTGGAAGGTTAAAAATAGGATGTGTCCCTATTTATCCATGCAATTTATTGAATTACCCCCAACGGCAGATAACAGAGTGTTTGAGGTTAACACCCAAAAAATTTTGCTATGCTAAGAACACCATTATGATATAATTTAAATACAAGAAATGGGGTTGTCATGACTATTGCTAAACAAGAAGTTTCCGAGTTAATAAAGGACTTACCAGATGAAGTAGATATTGACGAGATTATATATGGGCTTTACCTAAGACAAAAACTTGAGAGTGCAGAGAAAGACGTTCGTGAGGGCAGGGAGTACACGAGCACTCAATGATTTATATGGTATCTATGAGTTTATTGCGAAAGACTCAAGGCGCTATGCTCAAATACCTTATTCTGGAAGGCTTCTTTTGTTGTAGTCAGATTTATAACACAGGGAGAAATAAGAGAGATATGAACACCCCATGTCAAGCAATCTACTAGATATGCTAAGAATGCTCGCTTTAGTGTGCCTATATGTGATAAACATTCTCACGAGCATGTTGCTCACGGGGAGTGTAACTTCATGAGATTAGTAGAGATTTATGATACTACCTTAAGGGATGGATCCCAGGCAGAGGATGTTAATCTCTCCTCTTGGGACAAGATAAGGATATCCCAAAAACTGGATGAATTGGGTATTCACTATATTGAAGGGGGGTGGCCTGGTTCCAATCCCAAAGACGAACAATTTTTCAGGGAGATTAAAAATTATTCATTCTCTCATGCCCAAATAGTGGCATTTGGTAGCACCCACAATGCAAAGAATAGCGCTCACAATGACAAAAATTTAAACGCCATCTTGGCCGCCAAGACTGATGTGGTAACATTATTCGGGAAGGCCTGGGATGTTCACGTAAGGGATGCCCTTCGGATCAGTCTTGACAGAAATTTGGAAATTATTCGCGATTCTTTAACCTATGTGAGGCCTCATGTCTCAAAACTTTTCTTCGATGCCGAACATTTCTTCGATGGGTTTAAGACCAATCCAGAATATGCCCTAAAAACCATTGAGGTGGCATGGAGGTCTGGTGCAGATTGCATAATCCTATGTGACACCAATGGTGGTACCCTCCCTTCAAGCTTAAGGAAGATAATCAGGTCAGTAAGGTCTAGATTTAAACACATGAGTCTCGGCATCCACGCCCATAATGATTCTGAATTGGCAGTGGCCAACACTATCCAAGCGGTGGAAATAGGTGTTAACCATGTCCAGGGAACCATTAATGGATATGGGGAAAGATGTGGAAACGCCAATCTTTGCTCAATCATCCCCAATCTTAAACTCAAATTGAAGATAGATTGTATCACAGATACCCAGCTTAAGAAACTCTGTGAAGTTTCTCGCTTTGTGGATGAACTGGCAAATATCCACCACAACAAGTATCAGCCATATGTGGGTGCCAGTGCCTTTGCCCATAAAGGTGGTGTCCATGTAAGCGCGGTAGAAAAAAACCCTGAGACCTATGAACATATAAAACCCAACTTGGTGGGAAACGTCCACAGGATTTTGATCTCAGACCTATCTGGAAAGAGTGCCGTTCTACATAAGGCTCGTGAATACGGCTTAGATGTATCCAGCAAAGATCCTATAGCCTTGCAGATTCTGCAGGAGCTCAAGGAATTAGAAAACCAAGGCTTTCAGTTCGAAGGGGCGGAAGGCTCCTTCGAACTGCTTATGAATAGAGCCCT
>DTXE01000068.1 GCA_012962595.1 Syntrophaceae bacterium
AATGATACTAAATTGGAGTACGTGGTGGAGCATTTAGAGAAATCGCTCAAATGAATAATGTAGCTTTGACCCCCTTATTCTTTCCTGGACGGCCTTCTTGAAATCTCTTCTGATGGAGGAATCGGGACATCTAGTAACCTCTGGGAAATCTCTTTCTCCTGGGATTGCACTTGCGCCCACAGGCTATCGATGCTTTGTTGTATATCGATTCCGTCTACGATATTCTTAGCAAGTTGGTAGAAGAGATCATGATGTAGGAAATGGATTGTGTTGCTTGTTCAGAGGGTTTGATGGATAAGGCTTTTTATATTGATTTTTCCCCATGTCGGTGATAATCTTAAATTTAACGGATTGGCTTTTTTAAAGTAATCAAAGGGTAATGCTAAGGATAAAATTTAAGGGATGTATAAAAAATAGCGAAAACAAGCCATCGGATATTTAACAAGAGGGACCTATGGAAGCTTTAAAGTTACCAGCAAAGATCTTAGAGGTTATTGGTAAGGCAGAGCCTAGTTTATCGCCTGAGAAAGGTATAGCTAAGTTAGTAGAAAGAGAATTGATAAAGAGGATTTCAAAGTACACCTGGATGATCCAGAATTTTAAGAAAAAATACGGATGTTCCTTTGAGGAGTTTGAGGCAAAAATCCAACAGGCTAAACCAGATTTTGCAAACGAACAGGACTATTATGACTGGGATATGGCAATTACCGCCATAGAAGATCTTGAAAAAGAATATAGGAAAATAAAGGACTTCCTTGGAAACTGTTAATGAAATCCTTGAGAAGTTGCAACAAGCAGCACGAGTACCACCTTTCCGCAATGTTGATGTGCTGGATCAAACAGCATCCATCCTTAAAATAAGGTTAGTGGTTAGCCCAGATATTTATGTTCAAATGAGAAGATGGCTAGGGGTCAGAGCTACATTATTCATTTGAGCAATCTGCCAATTCAGTATCGTTTGTGCACAACTTCGGTAACAGCAGATTTATCTAATTCCATCAAAGGTATTTGTACTGAGTTGACAAGTGAAAAATGTAGCTTTGACCCCCTATTCCTCAATTACCCCCTTACCTAACATTCTATTCCTCCATTATCTCCGCACTGAATCCAAAAATTCTCAGATAGGTGGTAAAGTCCGGTAGGATAGGCATATATACA
>DTXE01000069.1 GCA_012962595.1 Syntrophaceae bacterium
CTAATAAAAATAAATGCATTTTATAAGAAGAATGAAACTTATTGATGAAGAGTTGACTGACAGAAAGCCCAAGCCTTCCCACCCCAGATGAATTGCGGGGCATCCCTGTTGTTCCATGATTCCGTTTAACGGAATTGAGTTATACGAAGACGGCGTGAGCCGATTTTTGCGAAGTCGCATAGTCCGTGTTATGTGACTGTGCGAGTGAAGGTGGCAATCTATTAAAATTTTACCGGTTCATCGTTTATTAATAGCTCCTTTAGAACTGAAGAACAGGCAGAATCTACCGAAACAATTACGGAAACGTTTTCGGCGCTTCTCTGTCTTTCAATCGGTCTTCCTTTTCTTTCAGGAACAAAATAACTTTCTATTCCCCATTCAGCAGATATTCCATTATTATATGAACTTGTCACTCTTCCTTTCATACATACTTGATTTTCATTTAAGTTAGGTTTTGTGTGGCTTACTGAGTCAATGGTCCAAAATTTTTCTTTTTTCGATAGACTCGCATAAATAGTCTCTCCAGATGAAAAAGATAAGGTCCTTAGGCATAAAGGTTGTCACCTTTCCTTCCTGCAGAAATTTCTCTGAGATTTGTGAGCAGTTTTTAAAATTGGGAAAGATTACGGGACGAGAAGAGAAAGCAAGGGAAATCATTGGTGAGGCCAAAGACAGGGTAGATTTTATTAATAAAAAGGTCAAAGATTTATCCAAGCCAAAGGTCTTCGTTCAAGTGGGGGCAAAACCCTTATATACAGTAACTAAGGACTCCTTTATTCAAGATATTATTACCTTAGCAGGTGGAATAAATATTGCCTATCAGGCTAAAACTGGGCTTTATAGCCGAGAAGAGGTAATGAGAGAAAATCCAGATGTAATCATTATCGTGACTATGGGCATTGTAGGAGAAGAGGAAAAAAAGACCTGGGAGAAATTCAAGACCTTAAAGGCGGGAAAAAACAAAAGAGTCTATATCGTCGATTCTTATAAGATGTGCAGCCCAACACCATTAACTTTTGCTGAGACCCTGGAAGAGATGGCTAGACTTCTCCACCCCATTAAGTAATTGCAAATTGGCAATCTTAAAGTAATAAGGTATTAAAATGGATAGGAAACTTTTCCATTGGATAATCTGGATATTCCTTTTGAGTGGACTCCTTTTAGCAGTGGGGCTCTTTTCTTTATGTATAGGTTCAAGCAGCATCCCTATTAAGGAAATTATATCTTTGCCCCTAACTGACAGGCATACTACCGAATATAGCATTATCTTTGATATTCGCTTACCAAGGATAGTTTTGGCCTTTGCTGTGGGTGGAGCCTTAAGTATAGCAGGAGTCATCTTTCAGGGTATATTTCGCAATCCTCTGGTTGAGCCTTATACATTGGGCGTTTCAGGAGGGGCAGCCTTAGGGGTATGCTTAAGTATTGTGTTTAAACTAAATAGGATATTTGGTTTTAATCTATTCCCTTTGGTAGGTTTCTTAGGGGCACTCTTAGCAATCTTTCTGGTTTATCTGATCAGTAGCCGCCAGGGTACTTTAAAAATAACTAACCTCTTACTTACTGGAGTAATGATGAGTTTCATCTGTTCTTCTTTAATTATGCTTATTATGGCCATCTCTAGACTGGAGGATTTGCATGGGATTATTTTCTGGATAATGGGTAGCTTAGAGGAGTGTGACTGGATGCTTATAAAAATAGCCTTGTTAGTGGCTATCTTGGGAATATTTATCTCTCTCTTTTTTGCCCAGGACCTTAATGCCTTTTCCTTGGGTGAGGAGGAGGCCTTACATTTGGGAATAAATGTGGAGAGGACAAAGAAACTACTCTTCGTCTTTGCCTCCTTACTCACGGGTGCCAGTGTTTCTGTCTCCGGGATAATCGGATTCGTGGGGTTGGTTGTGCCCCATTTTGTCCGTATGTTTGTGGGACAAGATCATGGGATACTGCTTATTGCCTCAGGACTCTGCGGAGGTATGTTTCTTATCCTTTGTGACACCTTAGCCCGAACGGTCATGGCTCCTTTAGAGCTACCTGTAGGTGTAATTACAGGGATAGTGGGAGGAACTCTCTTTGTCTATTTTTTGAGTAAGAGGCAGTTGATTTTAGGAACTAAAGGTGCTTGAGGTAAAAGGACTGACCTGCGGATACGATAGAAGATTTCTCCTTCAGGATATCAACTTTAAGGTTAGAAAAGGGGAATTTCTGGGGATAATCGGACCAAACGGTTCGGGAAAGACTACCTTACTTAGGGCCATAACCAAGGTATTGAGGCCTGAAAAGGGAGAGATTATCCTGGATGGAAAAGATATAAATCATTATGGTTTCAAAGAGCTTGCCCGGAAAATTGCGGTAGTCTCTCAAAAAGTTGATTCCTTTGCGCTTAATCTTACTGTAAAAGAATATGTCCTTTTAGGGAGGATTCCGTTCAGGAAACGATTTCAATTCCTGGAGACAAGAAGGGATAAAGAAATAGCTCATAAGGCCTTGGCTATCACTGGCATTCTAAGCCTAGCCCAAAGACCTATAGCAGAAATGAGTGGTGGAGAAAAGCAATGTGCTATTATTGCCCGTGCCCTTGCTCAGGAGCCGCAGGTTCTTCTGTTAGATGAACCAACAACCCATTTAGATATAGGACATCAAATCAAAATTTTAGACTTGATAAGGAAATTGAATAAAGAAAGACAGCTTACAGTGATCATAATTCTACATGATCTTAATTTAGCCAGTGAATACTGTGAGCGTCTACTCCTTTTAAGAGGGGGTAAAATTTACCGAATGGGCAGCCCCGAAGAGGTTCTCACCTACCCTATTATTGAAGAGGTTTATGGAACTCTGGTAGTGGTAAAAAAAAGTCCTGTTTCTTCAAGGCCACTTGTGTGCTTGGTGCCAGAGGGTATACAAAATGCTAGTAAAGGATAGAAAGGAGGTGAATTAAATGAACAAAAGAAAGACCCTTAATATTCATAATGTTGAAGATGCTCCACAGAAGAAACAAAAAAGGGGACACCGTGTGGTCCTCTATCGCTTAAAGTGCGCCAAGACTGCCAACGGTCTTTCCCATTATATTATCTACGGGGATGTACCTGCAGATCATACATTACTGTGAGCAGCGCATCTGAACAAGAAAGGTGTGGCTCTCCATGGGGTTCAACCCAAAGACCGAGAGCTACACCTACTTAAGAGACATTCATCAAGGGAGGCCTGAGGCGTCAGCTCAGGATCGTCCTGGATCCTCTCAAGCTCGAGGCCGTAGGCCTTGATCCCAAGGACGTGCTGGACGTCCTGTGGGTGGAAAACCAG
>DTXE01000070.1 GCA_012962595.1 Syntrophaceae bacterium
AAACTTCAAAAAAACAACCAAACTCTCAACTATTAAAGCTTGAAAAAGACTGTAATAGTGATGATTCTGATGCTTGTTTTAGCCTTGCTCAAATATATGCTCTTGGCAAAGGAGCAAAAAAGAAACCCTCCTGCCTTCAAATTGGAGGAGCTATTTTCACATGAAAATTCTAGATCTATTGGAATCAAAAAGGCTTTTGATGGTATCCAATAGGTTACCTTATAGTCCTGTTAAAACCTCCACTGGTATTCAATATAAGATAGGACCTGGTGGCTTAGTGGTTGCTCTGGATCCTATCCTACGTACTACCCACGGGGTTTGGATAGGTTGGGATGGAGGCGGAGTTTTGAGCGAAAAAACCTTTAAGAAGATTGAGATGGGAGAAGGTACGGAAGAATCTTACCAACTTTGCTTTATTCCTCTTACCGAAAGAGAGGTAGAAAATTACTATCATGGTTTTAGCAATAGAACCTTGTGGCCTCTACTTCACAGTTTCATAGATAGAGTCAATATAGGTCGACATCAATGGGAAGTTTACAAGATGGTCAATCAAAAATTTGCCAAAACCATTCTCAAGGAATGGCAGGCTAATGATTTCGTATGGATTCACGATTATCACCTCATGCTGGTTCCCCGTTTACTGAGAGAATGGGATATCCTTCCGCATTTTTTTCTGCATATCCCCTTTCCTCCTTATGAGATATTTCGCATCTTGCCGTGGAGACGTGATATCTTGGATGGAATTTTGGGGGCACATGTAGTTGGCTTCCACACGGAAAGTTATGCCAGAAATTTTCTGGATTGTGTACAGAAGATTTGCGGATATCCTGTGGACTGGCATACGAAGACTATCATGCTTTCGGATAGGAATATTAAGGTTCGGGCCTTTCCTATAAGCATTGATACCCAACGGTTTGTGAAGTTAGCTTCCTCTCGGGCGGTTGAGGAAAGTCTGAGGCATATGCGCCCCCACATCCATAATCGACGTATTATCTTAGGTGTTGATCGTCTGGATTATACCAAAGGAATAAAAGAAAGACTGTTGGCTATAGAACGCTTCTTGGAAAAATATGCCAAATATAGACATCAAGTTCTTTTTGTTCAACTAGCCCTACCCAGCCGCACCAGGGTGAAAGAGTATCTGGATATGAAACGCCAAATAGACCAACTTGTGGGGCATATTAACGGTCGATTTACCGAGGAGGGACCGACCCCCATTCGGTATATATACAGGCAGGTGCCATCTAATACCTTGATGGCATATTACAGGTTGGCTTCCATATGCTTGGTTACACCTCTGAGGGATGGTATGAATTTGGTGGCTAAGGAGTACGTAACCTGTAATTTGGATAGAAATGGCATCTTGGTTTTGAGTGAATTGACTGGGGCATCTGAAGAACTCAAAGAGGCCTTGGTAATGAATCCTTATAATATTGAAGAAGCAGCTGATATAATCGCTAAAGCCCTAGAGATGCCAGCAGAGGAAAAAAGGCAGCGAATGGAAGCCATGCGCCATCGAGTGGAAAAATACGATATACATCGTTGGGTAGCTGATTTCCTTGAGGAATCAAGAAGCCAGAATTGAGCACATACCTTTTTGCTCACATTGACAAAATTCTCGCCAAGATAAAGAGCACCCCCAAAAATTTCCTCTTTCTAGATTATGATGGGACATTAGTTCCCATTGCACCTAAGCCAAATCAAGCCCTTCTTGCACAAGATAAGAGAGATCTACTCGCCCTTTTATGTCAGCAATTCACGGTAGCTATTATGACCGGAAGGTCCTTGGAAGAAATCAAAAAGATAATATCTATACCTGAGATCATTTTGGCTGGAAACCATGGTTTCGAGATATTTTCTCCATGGGGTTCTTGGGTTCATCCTGAAGCCAGGGGGTTTCAGAAGGTAATCTCAGGGTTGGCTACTAGCTTAGAAGAGGCTCTCAAACCTTTTCTAGGAGCCTGGGTGGAGAATAAAGGATTGACTTTAAGTGTTCACTATCGGTTGGTGAAGGAGAGAGGTGAAGAGAAGATAAAGTCAATTTTTTACCACACAATAGAAGGCCATAAAGAAAAGGTCAGGGTTACCTTGGGCAAAAAGGTATTAGAGATCAGGCCGAATGTCCCTTGGGATAAAGGGAAAGCGGTGGAGAGGCTCAGCAAATTATATGAAGTTCCTCAAGGTCACCGCATTTATATGGGTGATGATGAAACCGATGAGGATGCCTTTCGGGCATTAAAAGAGGATATTACCATTCTTGTGGGTCAAAAGGATACCACCGCAGCTAAATACTGGGTCAAAGATACCACAGAAGTATGGTTGTTCTTAAAAAATCTTAGAGAAAACAGGTGACTGATAGACTTGAAAAATGTCTTAGTAGTCTCATTACATCTTTGCTGGCGGTAATTACATCACTGGCCTTTTTATTGTTACCTACAATTTTCTTATACCTAGTTTTCATGGAAATAATGGGGAAGGGTAGAGATTTAGTCATAGCCAGCATGGTTCTTCTTGTTCTAACTGGCGTCTACAATATCATCGTTTTTTTATCCACCCGAAAGGCCATAGTTGTGGAGAAGTCCAGACTAGAAAGAACCATATGGGTATGTTTAAGGATAGGTGGTTCTTTATTTGCCGTAGGTCTGGTTTTAACAGTATTTATACTGTTGGCAGGTTTGTTAGAATCCGCAAGTAAGTTATAGGTTCAGGCTATCCCAAGTTACCTTTCGGTCATCTAATAGATATCTATTATAAGGCATGAGATATAACCCCTTTAATCTTCTTGATTTTTCCCTCCCATCTCTCTTGAAGGGAAGGTTACACCTCTATATTTCTCTCTTCTCTATCATGTCTTGGAGGATTTTCCGCCTATCCAAATTTGCCTGCAAGAAACCTTCTTTGCCATATACCATATTGGCTTCCAAGACATAGTACTTGCCTCTATATAGACATACATCTAGCCCCACATGGTCAAAATTGCACAATTTTGCTACTTTTTGGGCGAAATCTAAGGCATCTTGAGGGATATTCTCAAAGGAGATTTTAGCACCTTGAGATACATTGCTTCGGTATTGACCAGCCATGGCGATTCTCCAGTAGGCATGAACGACTTTATAATTAATCATAACAACCCTAAGATCCCTGTCTATGTTTAGATATTCCTGAATATAGGCGATTTTTGTTCTCTGACAGTATTCAACCAGTTCTTTTTCATCCTTGATGAGATAGACCCCTCTCCCTTGGGAGGAATTTCGTGGTAGTTTTGCTATAAAAGGGAAC
>DTXE01000071.1 GCA_012962595.1 Syntrophaceae bacterium
AAGGCTATGGAACCCCTTTCAAGGATATAATAGGAATCCTATGGGATAGACGGCAAGTAGACATAATTAACGTTGAAATTGAGAAGTTCATAGATAAAATTCGGGCATAATATTTTTGATGTTGGTGGTAATTTACAGTTGAGATTGCTAGGAAATTTCGCCCAGTGTGGGGAGTATTAGGAACTATAGTTTATGGGTCTTGATTTATGGGATTACGGGGTTTTAGGAGTCTACTTTCTTCTCATAGTTGGGCTGGGAATATGGTTTGGCCGGGAGGAAAAGGATACTAGGGATTATTTCCTGGGTGGAAAGAGCATGCCTTGGATGGCCGTCTGCTTATCAATTCTGGCCACAGAGGCAAGTGCCATTACCTTTATAGGTGCACCGGCCCAATCATTTGAGCGAAATTTTACCTACCTTCAATTTGCTATTGGTTCGCTGATCGGCCGTATCCTTATGGCCAAGTTATTGATATCTGCCTATTATAAGGGAAAGGTCACCACGGTGTATGAATATCTTAAGCAGAGATTCGGGATGAGGACACGTGATGCCGGGGTGGTTTTCTTCTTTGTGACTAGAATACTTGCTAGCGGAGTAAGGTTACTTGCCATCTCCATGGCCTTATCAGTGGTAGCTAATATTTCCCTAGTGCAAGGTATACTGATGGTGGCAGGAGTAGCCCTCCTTTACACCCTATTCGGAGGGATAAAGGCGGTTATATGGACAGATGTATTTCAGATTATGGTCTTTATGGGTGGTGCGGCATTGTCCATTTGGTTTATTCTCTCCAGATTGCCTGGCGGCTTGGCAGGGTTAATGGAAGCCACATCAGGACTTCATAAGTTTCAAGTTTTTGATTTTAGGCTGACCCTTAAGGATGCCTTTGTCTTTTTAGCCGCCGTGGTGGGTGGGTGTTTTCTAACCTTTTCAGCACTTGGGACAGATCAAGGTCTTGCCCAGAGGATACTTACCTGTCGCAAGGTAGAACAGAGCCAAAAGGCCCTGATCCTAACTGGACTCATCGATTTCCCCATAGTCTTTATATTTCTTTCCATTGGTGTAGGACTGTTCTCTTTCTATAGATTCTTTCCGGATCCAAATATCCCTGGGAGAGCAGATTATATTTTCCCTTTTTTTATGGTAAGCCAGTTACCTTCAGGTATAAGAGGGTTTCTAATAGCTGGGGTCCTGGCTGCATCTATGTCCAGCCTTGATTCATCACTGGCGGCGCTTTCTTCAAGTATGGTAGTTGATATCTATAGGCCATACATGGTACCTAGGGCATCAGAAAAACATTATCTCTTTATATCCCGATTATTTGTTATCATTTTCTGCCTCTGTTTAGTGGCTGTGGCCCTTCTGTGCCACCAGACAAAATCGGTACTTATCTTGGGGCTAAAAATCGGATCATTTACCTATGGCTCGCTTTTAGGGATTTTTCTTCTGGGGGTAACTACCAGAAGGGGAACATGCCATACTAACATCTTGGCTATGCTGAGCAGTACATTGGTTGTCCTGGCAGTATATGAGTTTACTTCAGTCTCCTGGCCATGGTATGTGGTTATTGGCACAGTATGGACATATGGTTTCTCTTATATCTTCGGGAGGTCTAAAAGCACATTTGATGAGCTTAAGGCGTAAGGTTGGTAGAGTATTTATGCTGGGATTTCTGGGGACATCCTTGGATAAAGATACCGCCCAATTTCTGACTAGGATTAATCCAGGAGGTGTTATCCTTTTTTCTAGAAACTTTGTGTCTGTGGCCCAATTGAAATATCTTATTGGTCAGATCAAGGAACTATTTGACCAGAGGATACTTATAGCTATTGACCATGAAGGTGGGCGGATTATAAGATTTGATCAAGGTGTAACTGTTTTCCCTGGGAACATGGCCCTTGGGATAAGTGGCAACCGCAAGAGCAAAACCAAAATTATAGCCATAAACTGAGGG
>DTXE01000072.1 GCA_012962595.1 Syntrophaceae bacterium
AAAAGGTAAATTGGTATTAACTGCAGGAATGGGTGGTATGAGCGGTGCCCAGCCATTAGCTGCAACCATGAATGAGGCAGTTATACTTGATGTTGAAGTCCACGAGGAAAGGATCAAGAGGAAAGTAGAAGAAGGTTATTGCGACAGGATGACCTCAAATATTGACGAGGCAATAAAATGGGTTCTAGACGCGAAAAATGAGGAGGTACCATTATCTGTAGGATTGGTTGGAAATGCTGCAGAGGTGCATCCTGAGCTGGTTAAAAGGGATATAATTCCAGATATTGTTACAGATCAGACCCCTGCCCATGACCTATCAAGTTATGTTCCAATTGGAGACTTGGAAGAATTGGATAAGTTAAGAGAGATCAACAAAGAAGAATATCATCACAGAGCATTAAGTTCAATAAAGCTGCATGTTTCTGCAATATTAGAGATGCAAAGGCGTGGTGCCATAGTATTTGATTATGGCAATAACCTTCGTGAACAGGCAGAACTTGCAGGTGTAGATATAAGAGATGAGAAGGGTGGATTTAAATACAAGGGTTTTGTGCTGGAGTATATCAGACCGCTATTTTGTGTAGGTAAAGGTCCTTTCAGATGGGTGGCACTTTCTGGAGATCCAAAGGATATTGAAGTTATAGATGCTAAGATCCTTGAGATGTTTCCAGAGGATAAGGCATTGGCTCGCGGGATCAAACTTGCTTCAAAGAAAGTACCAACCTTGGGTCTGCCTTCAAGGGTATGCTGGCTTGGATATGGAGACTGTGCAAAACTAGGCATGGAGATAAACATAATGGTTGCATCTGGTGAGATCAAAGCTCCAGTGGTGATTGGAAGAGATCATCTGGATTGTGGGTCAGTTGCATCGCCCTATAGAGAAACTGAAGGTATGCTAGATGGCAGTGATGCAATTGCAGACAAAAGATTGAAAAGAGTATTAACTGTAGATCCAGGAATTGGAATTGCAAGGCATGTGGATGCAGGTTATAAAATTGCAATCGATACTGCAAAGCAGAAGAAGGTTAAGATACCTGAATAGTATATATTACCTTAATATGAAACCAATAGCAGACTTGATAATAATCAATGCATCGGAATTATTGACCTTGTCTGGAAA
>DTXE01000073.1 GCA_012962595.1 Syntrophaceae bacterium
ACCGAACTTTTGATAGAAGAGGCCATTGCCATTCTAAACCATAGAGAAACTCTCAACCAGCCCTTACGAATTTTAGATATTGGTACCGGGTGTGGGACTATAGCTATATCCTTAGCTAAGAATCTGAAAAATGGGACTATAT
The DNA here is from genome assembly GCA_012962595.1 of Syntrophaceae bacterium. Taxonomy (GTDB): domain Bacteria; phylum Desulfobacterota; class DTXE01; order DTXE01; family DTXE01; genus DTXE01. The sequence continues at coordinate 143 of DTXE01000073.1, forward strand.
ATGCCACTGATGTGTCAGAGGAGGCAATAGCGGTGGCTAGAGAAAATGCCAGGATCTATGATGTAGAAAAAGATATTACCTTTCTAAAAGGCCACCTATTTGAACCTGTCTTAGGCAAGAAAGGCTTCTTTAATTTGGTGGTATCCAATCCTCCTTATATACCAACTTGTGATTTTGCACATCTCCCGCCAGAGATAAGGGATTTTGAGCCCAGGGATGCCTTACATGGCGGAAGGGATGGACTGAAGTTTATAAGATCCATTGTCTCTGAGGTCCCAGAATTCCTGGCAGATGATGGCTGGCTTCTTTTAGAGATGGGTCAGGGGCAGTGGGAGAAGGTATGTAGGCTGATAGAGGAAACTCACCAATTCGGTCCCCCATCTATAATAAAAGATTACTCTGGTATTGAACGGGTAGTGAAGGCTCAGAGGAAGGATGGGTAACAGGCTTGACAAAAAACAGAAGGTATGTTTAATTAGCTAAATTTTGGAGTAATCCTTTATGAAGAGGACTTATCAACCTAGCAATATAAAGAGACATCGCACCCACGGGTTTTTGGTTAGAATGAGCACAAAAGGAGGGAGGAATATTATTAAACACAGGAGGACTAAGGGGAGGAAGCGACTGGCCGTCTAAGGTCTCTTGGTGTGGTCTTGCCTATAAGACGTGAACTGGTGAGATTAACATGAATGAAGCAATTTTCCCTGAACAAAACAGAAAGAATTCGGAAGCGGTCAGAGTTTTTGAGTATTGCAAGATTTGGAAAAAGGTATCACACCAAGCACTTCATGGTAGTTTTTAATCCCAACCATCTTGGAATTGCAAGACTTGGGATTTCCGTGAGTAAAAAGGTTGGAGGCCCCGTCAAGAGAAATCGTGTAAAACGTCTTATCAGGGAATTTTTCAGACTAAACAAAAGGAACCTCCCTTGCTCACACGATGTCTTGGTTGTCGCTAAACAGGGATCAAGCAACCTGACTTACCAGGAAGTTTATAGTGAATTAAGAAGGTTTTTTGTCAACTAAGCCGATGCTTAAGAAAATTGTTATTGCCTCTATAAGGATTTATCAAATACTTTTATCCCCCCTTAATCCTTCCTGTTGCCGCTTTACCCCTAGTTGCTCAACCTATTCCTTGGAGGCTATCGAAAAATATGGAGTCTTGAAAGGGCTATGGCTATCTCTCAAGAGGTTACTCAGATGCCATCCCTTCCATCCTGGCGGCTATGATCCTGTAAGATAGTATAACAAACAGGAGCATTTTTACATGCAGTTTAGAGCCCTATTGGCCTTTATCTTGGCCATTTTGGTGTTAATCGTCTATCAAAGAATTGCTACCCCTCCTCATCAAAAGGCACCTTCTCCAAAAGAAGAGAGCCCCCAGGTTATAAAAGAGGAAGGCAGGGAGGTGCCAAGGGTAGTCTCTGATATGCCAGAGAAAATTAGAGGAACCGGTAGGGATATATTTGTGTCCACAGATCTCTACACCGCTATCTTTACGGAAAATGGGGCAAGGTTGAAAAGTTTTAAACTAAAAAAATATAGAGAAACTATGGGAGATAATTCCCCCCCCAAGGAGTTGGTTACCACTAGTGATTTAGAAGAATTGCCACTTGAAACCGACTTTTACCAGGGAAGCATTAAAGATTTCAAAACCGCTATTTTTAAAGCCCATAAAGATTCAATAGTGTTAGATGGCATCAAAAAGGCTCACCTCAACTTTGAATGGGCCACACCTGAGGGAATAAAAGTGGTTAAAACATATTCTTTCCACTCTCATAGTTACAAGATAGACCTTGATGTGAGGGTGGAAAACCTTTCTAACAGGGTGCTTCAGGACAGACTCAAGGTGACCTTAAAAACTAACCCTTACGCTGCCACAGCCAGACGATTTACCTTTACAGGACCTGCAGCCCTGATAAATGGATCCTTGACTGAAATAAAGACTAAAAAGATAAACAGGGAGAAGGACTTCCCGGGCAAGATATCTTGGGTAGGTTATGAGGATGTATACTTCCTTTCGGCCATTATTCCAGATAAGCCCCAAGACTCCCTTGTGAAGATAGAGGTAAAGCAAAACAACCTGATCTATACCTCTCTTATCAGCCCGCCTATAGTCATTTATCCTGAGCATTCTGAAACCTTCCACTTCCATCTTTATCTAGGACCCAAAGATCTGGATGTGCTGAAAGAACTTGGTTATGGCTTGGATAAGGCAGTAAACTTTGGTTTCTTCCAAATTGTTGCTAAACCTTTACTTAGCGTCTTAAAGTTACTTTTCAAGTTCTGTCACAACTACGGGATAGCCATCATTCTACTTACTGTTCTGGTTAAGATAATCTTCTGGCCCCTAACTCATAAAAGTTATCAGTCTATGAAGGCTATGCAGAAACTTCAGCCTCAGATGGCCAAGTTGAGGGAGAAGTATAAGAATGACCGGGAGAGGATGAATAAGGAGCTCATGGCCCTATATAGAACTTATAAGATAAATCCTATGAGCGGTTGTCTTCCTATGTTGCTTCAAATACCGGTATTCTTTGCCCTGTATAAGATATTGCTCTATGCTATAGAGATAAGGCATGCACCCTTTTTCCTTTGGATTAATGATCTTTCAGCACCAGATCGTCTAGCTATCGGCTTTCAGATTCCTTATACTGGCGGCCTTCCAGTATTAACTCTTCTTATGGGCGCCTCTATGTTCATCCAGCAAAAGATGACCCCCTCGCCTGGAGACCCAACCCAGCAAAAGTTTATGATGTTTTTGCCCATTATCTTTACCTTTATGTTTTTGAACTTCCCTTCAGGATTGGTGCTATACTGGCTGGTAAATAATCTACTTTCCATAGGGCAGCAATACTGTATTAACAAAGGTATTTCACTAAGTGGTGTATTTTTAAAAATGCGGAGAAACAGTCGCATTTCTTAAGATGGAGAGGTACATATGTCATCTGTTGAGATTGAGGGAAAGACCTTGGAAGAGGCCATTGAAAAGGCCTGTAGCATGTTTAATCTTCCCAAGGACATGCTTGAGATTGAAGTCATTTCAGCAGGATCCTTGGGCATTTTGGGTTTAATTAAGAAGGCAAAGATAAAGGTAAGTCCTAAAGAACCAGGAGAGCCAGCCTACGATGAAGATTTAAAAAGGGCAAAG
>DTXE01000074.1 GCA_012962595.1 Syntrophaceae bacterium
AACTATTTTAGTAATATATCACCAATATCGTTAAAAAGCACAGGTTCGATTGGAATATAAACAAGAGGAGCTAGCAAAAAAGAAATCCTCCTGCCTATAGATTGGAGGAGGCTATTTTCGCATGAAGATGTTGACACCAAGAGAGATTGTTGCCGAGCTTGACAAGTACATTGTGGGCCAGAAAAATGCCAAGCGGGCCGTTGCCATTGCCTTAAGAAATCGTTGGAGACGTCAGCATGTAAGGGAAGATCTAAGGGATGAAATTGCTCCAAAAAATATAATTATGATTGGTCCTACAGGTGTAGGAAAAACAGAAATTGCTAGGAGACTGGCCAGGTGGGCAGATGCCCCCTTCTTGAAAGTAGAGGCCTCCAAGTTCACTGAAGTGGGTTATGTGGGAAGGGATGTGGAGTCTATGATAAGAGATTTGGTGGATCTTGCGGTGAATATGGTAAAGGCTCAAGAGCGGGAGATGGTTAAAGAAAAGGCCCGGGATATTGCAGAAGAACGATTATTAGATATCCTGTTGCCACCCCAGAGAGGGAAAAAGGACAATGTGCCAAAGATAGGGCATGGGGATAAGAAACCAGAATTTCCCGAAAGTGAACCGGATAGAGAAAATAGGACCAGAGAAAAATTAAGGCATCTTTTAAGGAGGGGCAGGCTAAATGAACGGTATGTGGACTTGGAGGTAGCAAACAAACCCTTTCCGGTGGTTGAAGTATTTTCAGCTGCAGGTCTTGAAGAACTAGACATTAACCTTAAAGACATGTTTGAAAGCATGCTTCCTAAAAGGACTAAAAAGAGAAAGGTAAAGGTCTCTGAGGCATTGGAGATATTGACTCAGGAGGAGTGCCAGAGACTTGTTGACATGGATAAGGTAATCAATTTAGCAGTTCAAAAGGCCGAACAGTCGGGTATCATATTCCTAGACGAAATTGATAAGATAGCCAGCAGGGAAACATCACATGGCCCCGATGTCTCAAGAGAGGGGGTTCAGAGGGATTTGCTTCCCATAATAGAAGGATCAACGGTTCCTAGTAAATACGGCATGATCAAGACTGACCACATACTATTCATTGCCGCAGGTGCCTTTAACGTATCAAAGCCTTCTGACCTTATACCGGAACTCCAGGGAAGATTCCCTATAAGGGTAGAGTTGGATGCTTTAGGAAAGGAGGATTTTGTGCGAATTTTGACAGAACCCCAAAATGCCCTAATCACCCAATACAAAGCGCTACTTCAAACTGAAGGAATAGAGCTAGTCTTTGAAGATGAGGCCGTTGAGGAAATTGCTGAAATAGCTACCCAAATCAATGAAAGGACAGAGAATATCGGTGCTAGAAGGCTCTATACGGTGATGGAAAAATTGCTGGATGAGGTGTCATTTGAGGCCCCTCACCTTAAGGAAAAACGTATTGTAATCAGTGCAAATTATGTTCGGGATAAGCTGAGTGGCATCGTAAAAGATGAAGATCTCAGCCGGTATATCCTTTAAGCTTTAGAAATTCAAAAGCCGCTTTAGGTGGCTAAATGCAGAGTGAGATTGAAAAGGCCAAGATTCTTATAGAGTCCCTGCCATATATCCGCAAGTTTTCCAATCAAACTATAGTTATAAAATATGGCGGTCATGCTATGAGGGATGAAGGCCTTAAGAAAAGCTTTGCCCTCGACATAATCCTTATGCAATATGTAGGATTAGTTCCTATAGTTGTTCATGGAGGTGGCCCTCAAATAGGCAGGGTTCTGGAGAAGATGGGAATTAAATCCAGCTTTCATAAAGGTATGAGAGTTACGGATTCTGAAACCATGGAAGTAGTGGAGATGGTACTTGTTGGTAAGGTGAATAAGGACATCGTGGGGTTAATAAATCAGCATGGAGGAAGGTCTGTAGGCCTGTGTGGGAAGGATGGTGGATTGATTCAGGCAAAAAAACTTTCTTCATCTACAGAGATTGAAGATATGGGGATGGTAGGTCAGGTGGAGTTAATAAATCCTTCCATTCTTGAGACATTGAAGAACAAACACTTCATACCGGTTATCGCCCCAGTGGGCGTAGGCCCTCATGGGGAGACATACAATATTAATGCGGATTTGGTAGCAGGGAAGATAGCATCAGCCACTAAGGCAAAAAAACTGATTTTGCTGACCGATGTGGAAGGTATAAATGACGATAAAGGGAAATTGATCCCATCTCTCAGCACTGGTGAAGCCCAGTATATGGTGGATAAAGGCTTAATATCGGGTGGCATGATACCTAAAGTCAATTGCTGTATTGAGGCTTTAAAGGAAGGTGTTGAAAAGGCTCATATCATTGATGGACGTATTGAGCATGCCATCCTTTTGGAGATATTTACCGACAAAGGTATCGGAACGGAGATTGTGGCATGAACCTTATGGAACGTGCTAAGCTGGCAATTGCTGACACGTATAGCCGTCTGCCTTTAGTTTTTGTTCGGGGAGATGGCTGCAGGTTATGGGATTCAAGGGATAGAGTTTACATAGATTTTGTGGCAGGGATTGCGGTATGTAACCTTGGACACTGCAATGCTGTGGTCAATGAGGCTCTTGAGAAACAGATGAAAAGACTAATCCATGTCTCCAATCTCTATTATACAGAACCTCAGGTGGAACTGGCTGAAATGCTTATAAGCCATTCCTTCGCAGATAAGGTCTTTTTCTGTAATAGTGGAGCTGAGGCCAATGAGGCCGCTATAAAATTAGCAAGAAAGTATTCCAAACCTCGATACAAGATTATAGTCATGGAGGATTCTTTCCATGGACGTACTATAGCTACACTGTCTGCTACGGGACAAAAAAGATTTCAACAGGGCTTTGAACCTATGCTACCTGGTTTTGAATTTGTTCCCTTCGATGATATTGAGGCAATCAAGAAAAATATAGATATCGAGACCTGTGCTATAATGCTAGAGCCTATACAGGGAGAAGGTGGAGTGAACTTTCCCTCAAATGGCTACCTTAGAGAGATAAGAGAGTTGTGCCATAAGAAAAATCTCCTTTTGATTTTTGATGAGGTACAGGTGGGTATGGGAAGAACCGGAAAATTATTTGCCTATGAGAACTACGGTGTGGAGCCAGACATCATGACATTGGCAAAGGCCTTGGCAAATGGACTACCCATGGGTGCCATGCTTGCTAGAGATGATGTGGCAAAGTCCTTTACACCTGGATCTCATGCAAGTACATTTGGCGGGAACCCCCTGTGTGCAGCCGTCGCCTTATCCTGTATCCGAACCATGGTTAATGGAGGCATATTAACTAACTGTGAGCGTATGGGAAATTACCTAATACATCAGTTGATGGAGCTTAAACAAAAGTACTCATTTATCAGAGAGATAAGGGGTAAAGGCCTTATGGTTGGCATGGAATTGGATTTTCCAGGTCAAGGTATTGTTGACCGATGTATGGAGGAAGGCCTCCTTATAAATTGTACCAAAGAGAGGGTGCTCAGGTTTCTTCCTCCTTTGATAGTTACAGAGAAAGAGATCAATTTTCTGATAGAGACATTAG
>DTXE01000075.1 GCA_012962595.1 Syntrophaceae bacterium
AATAATCTTCAATAGCATAATCCAATAATTGGGTCAAGTGAAACTCCATGTCAAGGTTAAGACTTGACTTAAGGTACCACTGCAATCATAAACTGAAGCAAGCCAGGATGTCGCAAGTTTCTCTTGCCCGAATAAAATGCTTGTGCTATAAACTGAAACGCTCATAAAGACAGGGTAGATATGAACTTTGATGATGTATGGATCAATGCTATCAGTTACTATACTCCAGAGCGAATTCTGACAAACCAAGATTTTGAGCGGATAGTAGATACCACAGATAGCTGGATTACCCAGCGCACGGGGATTAAAGAAAGAAGGATCGCTGCGGATAACCAAGCAACATCAGACTTGGCAGTTGCAGCCGGACGAAGAGCATTGGAACAGGCACAAGTCTCTCCAGAGGAAATTGATTTCATTATCTTGGCAACGTTCACGCCGGATATGCCTTTACCAGCTGCAGCGTGTCTTGTACAGATGAAGTTGGGCGCCACCCGGGCGGCTGCCTTTGATGTAAGTGCCTCTTGTTCTGGTTTTCTCTATGGCCTGTCTGTAGCCTCTGGTTTGATCGCTAGTAAACAGGGTAAAAAGGCTCTAGTCCTTGCAGCCGATATACTATCCCGAGTTACCGACTACCAAGATCGTCGCACCTGCGTGCTTTTTGGTGATGGGGCCTGTGCAGCCTTGGTTCAAACCAAAAAGACCGGTTTCGGCTTTAAGCTAGTAAGCTTGAAAATCAAAACCGAACCTTCAGGATTCGATCTGTTAACCATCCCTGGTGGGGGATCCAAACAGCCACCATCATCATATACCCTGAAACAACGCTTACATTATGTAAAGATGAATGGGAATAAGGTGTATTCTTTTGCGGTCCGAGGGATGTATGAATTTGCTATGTCTGCCTTGCATGATGCAGGCATCCAGCCTAAAGATATTGGTCTTTTTGTGCCCCACCAGGCCAACAGTAGGATAATCCATTCTGTTCGTCTAAGATTAGGACTTTCGGAAAAACAGGTTTACATTAATCTTCCCCGATACGGCAATACATCTGCTGCCTCCGTTGGGATTGCTCTAGCAGAAGCTATATCTGAACAGCGGGTACAGTCTGGCGATTACGTCTTAATGGTAACCTTCGGTGGAGGCTTTACGCTGGCTGGTGCAGTCTTAAAGGCCAAGGACAGCAATGATTGAAATTGCAGTGTATGGTAGGGGAGGACAGGGTGTGGTGGTAGCCTCTCACATCCTAGCGCATGCTTACTTCCTTGCAGGTTATGAGGTTCAGGCCTTCCCTATGTTTGGCCCAGAACGGCGAGGTACACCTGTCCAGGCTTACATTCGGGTAGATGCCAAACCTGTTCGCAAGCGATGCCATATCTCAGACCCTGCAGAGGTAATCTTACTTCATGCCGATACTGAGATATTAAAGTCGCTTAACCCTCAGTTGGTTGTAGCCGATGCCGGGGTAGTTTTACCCAAAACTTGGGGTGACAAAAGAGAAGTATGGGTATGTGATGGGATGACAATTGCCAGTAAGTGCCATCTAGGTAATGAATTGGTTTCTGTACCTAACACGGCACTTCTTGGAGCTTACTGTCGAGCTACAGGAAGACTTAAAAAGAAAACCCTTTATGAGGCTATAGGTGAAATCCTACATAAACACGTGAAAGACAATATAAAGGCCTGCCGCATGGGCTACCAAAAGGTAAGGAAGATAGGAAAATGAAGCAATCTATGAGATGCCGAGATGAGCATTTCCTTCTGGGCGTGATCTCATCACAAGGCATGGACGACAACCATACCGGAAGATGGCGCTGGCTACGCCCGGAGGTCATGGAAGAGGCCTGCAATGGCTGCGGGCACTGTGTGCTTATGTGTCCGGATTTATGCATTAAGCTCCAAGATAAAAAGGCAAGGATTAATTATACCTACTGTAAAGGGTGTGGAATCTGCGCATATGAATGCAAACGCCAAGCGGTCATCATGCGTACCGAGTAGTTCTCGCAAACTTCTGACCGGAAATGAGGCAGCTGCGCTGGGAGCAGTTCTTTGTTCCGTGGAAGTGATAGCCGCTTATCCCATAACTCCTCAAACCACCATTGTTGAAACCCTCTCTGAGGCTATCGCCAAAGGGGAGTTGCGTGCGCAGTTTATGGAGGTGGAGTCAGAGCACTCTGCACTTGCCGCTTGCATGGGTGCCTCTGCTGTGGGTGCCAGGGCATATACCGCAACATCCAGCCAGGGACTGACACTTATGCACGAGTTATTATTCTGGACCGCCGGAGCCAGACTTCCTATTGTCATGGTAAATGTTAACCGGGCTGTTGGAGCGCCATGGAACATATGGGCTGACCAGTTAGACAGTGTTGCTCAACGGGACACCGGATGGATGCAGTTTTACTGTGAGACTAACCAAGAGGTTCTAGATACTACTATTCAGGCCTATAGAATCAGCGAGAATGTCTTACTTCCCTCACTGGTGGTAATGGATGCCTTTTATCTATCCCACACCTGGGAGCCTGTATATGTTCCCGAAAAGCGGCTGGTCACACAATTTCTTAAGCAATCCTATAAACGCCCCATACTTGACGTGAATCGCCCTTGTAGCTTTGGTGCCCTAGCCGGACCAGACAACTATTTTATCTTCCGCAGAAGTATGCATATGGCTATGGAGGAGGCCTTATGTTTGATTACCCAGGTAGGCACGGAGTTTGAACGGATGTTCGGCCGTCGCTATGAGCCTGTGGAAGAATACCAATTAAAAGATGCACATAGTGTGTTTGTCACTGCAGGAAGTATTACCGGGACGGCGCGGAATGTGGTGGATAGCTTACGTGTAGAAGGAGAGCGTGTTGGGTTGCTTAAGATCCGTAATCTACGTCCATTTCCTATTGAGCGTGTGAGAAAGGCCCTAATGGGAAAGAAAAGATGTGCAGTCATTGACAGAAATCTATCGGTAGGTGGTGGAGGCGTATTTTATACCGAGGTTAAGGCAGCGCTCTGCGGGTGTAAGAAGGTGCCCAAGCTAATGGGTGTAGTTGCCGGTCTAGGCGGGAAAGATGTCAAGGAACATGATTTGATGAAAGTTTACCGTACTTTAGAGCGTGACACCCAAGGGCTACTGTGGCTAGGGTAACCCAAGTGACTATACCGAGACAAATGACCGAACTGATTTCCTCTGGACATAAGGCATGCCCAGGCTGTGGAGGTATCCTTGTAGTACGCCATGTGCTCCGCATTATCGGTTCCAAGACAATTATCACAGTACCGGCATCGTGCCTGACTGTCATGGAAGGGGAATACCCCAGAAGTGCCTTTAAGTTACCCCTTTTTCATACCACTATTGAGACTGCTGCAGCAGTGGCTGCAGGGATAAGGGCTGGTTTGAGGGCCAAGCAGCAAAATGATATTCATGTAGTGGCCTTCGCAGGGGATGGAGGGACATACGACATTGGCCTCCAGGCCCTTTCCGGTGCTGCCGAACGTAATGAAGACATACTTTATGTTTGCTATGACAATGAGGCCTATATGAATACAGGGCTCCAGAGAAGCTCTTCCACACCATATGGGGCCAGTACCTCTACCACATCATCTGATAATTTCAAGACACAGCAAAAGAAAGACATCATACAAATTATGTTGGCCCACAACATACCCTATGCCGCTACCATTTGCGTTTCCTATCTTGATGACCTTAAGATGAAGGTCAAAAAGGCGGCTTCTATTGAAGGTACCAGGTTTCTTCTGGCACTCGCTCCCTGTCCTCCTGGCTGGGGGTACAGTTCTGACAGGACTATAGAATTAGGACGCCTGGCGGTTCGATCCCGGGTTTTTCCACTCCTTGAGGCCGAGCATGACAAGATCAGGCTTACCAAGAGACCCGCCAAGATTCCTGTCAGCAGATATCTCTCTATGCAAAACAGATTTAGACACCTAACCGACCAAGAGATTGCCAGAATTCAAGAAAATGTGGATGATAAGTGGAGAAATATATTTAAAGCGGAGTAAGCCTCTTTGCCAAATTGCTGTATCTCATTTGAACCTTGTCATTTCTTATGGCCATATAAATGGCCTTTACACTCCCCACAAGCACCACCAATTTCTTTCCGCGTGTTATTCCGGTATAAAGGAGGTTTCTCTGAAGCATCACATAGTGCTGAGGTAAGATAGGGATTATTACTGCAGGATATTCAGTACCTTGAGATTTATGTACTGATACTGCATAGGCCAGCACCAGTTCGTCTAAATCACTATAGGTATAACTCACCATCCTAGCTTCATATCTCACTATTATTTCCCCCTGTTCCTCATCAATCCCTATGATCCTCCCTACATCTCCATTATATACCTCCTTCTCATAGTTATTCCTGACCTGCATCACCCTGTCATTGATTCTGAATTTTCTAACACCCTTGGCAATATGTTCCCCATAGGGGTTTAATAATGCCTGGAGTTCATGGTTTAGGTTTACTACCCCTATAATACCCTTATGCATAGGGGAAAGGACTTGAATGTCATCAAGGGAATTGAGGCCAAAGGTCTGAGGTATCCTTTTATAACAGAGTTCCTTTATGGTCTTGAGGACCTCTTCCGGTTCATCTTTAGGAATAAAATAGAAATCTGATAGTTTCTTAGATTCCAGTTCAATATGTGGAAATTCACCTCTATTTATCCTGTGTGCATTTACCACAATTAAGCTACTCTCAGCCTGTCTAAATATTTCGTTTAAGGTCACCACCTCTACTTTTCTGGAGTTAATAATATCCTTGAGTACATTTCCAGGTCCTACTGAAGGAAGTTGATCGATATCACCAATTAAGATAAGGGTGGCATGGGAGGGGATGGCTGAAAGCAAATGATTCATAAGCAATACATCAATCATAGAGGCCTCATCTATGACTACTACATCTACCGCCAGAGTATTTTGCTCATTCCTTCTAAAGGCCTTTTCTTTTGGACTGTATTCCAAGAGACGGTGGATAGTCTTCGCTTCCCTGCCAGTGGCTTCAGATAATCTCTTGGCTGCCCTGCCAGTTGGGGCCGCCAAGCAGATTCTTAAGCGCATTTTTTCCAGGATTTTTATAATGCTGTTTACTATAGTGGTCTTTCCGGTGCCAGGTCCCCCTGTTATAATCAAAATTTTTTCATTCATGGCCTTTTGGATAGCCAACTTTTGTCTCTCTGCCAGTTCTAGACCTGTCTCACCCTGTATCCACCTGATGGCCTTCTCTGTATTTATGTGGAATGGGATTTTTGGTGTATTTAATAATTCATTCAACTTCTGAGCCACATGCTCTTCAGCTGTATAGAGGGCCTTCAAGTAAACTGAATTATTCTTTATAACTATCCTGTCATTGGATTCTAAATTGGCTAGGGCAGAAGTTACTATCTCCCTATCTATATCCAAAGCCCATATGGCCTTTTCCACCAATTCACTCTCAGGATAGTAAACGTGCCCTTCTTCGGTGAGCTCAGTCAATATGTAAAGTATGCCGGCTTCAGCCCTTATTTGGGATTTTGGATCAATCCCCAAATTCTGAGCAATCTTATCAGCGGTCTTAAACCCTATACCATAGACATCGGTAGCCAGACGGTAAGGGTTTTCTTTGATAACAGGGATGGTTTTATTCTGGTATTCCCTATAAATCTTAGTGGCAAAACTGGCACTTACACCATAACTTTGAAGAAATATCATCACCTCCTTTATGCCCTTCTGGTGCTTCCATGCCTGCTTTATCCTTTCTAACCTCACCTCCCCAATTCCCTCTATTTCTAGCAACCTATCCGGTTCATGCTCAATTATATCCAAGGTCTCAAGCCCAAACTGTTCCACCAGGCGTCTAGCCATCACAGGTCCCATTCCCTTAATAAGGCCAGAGCCTAAGTATCTTTCAATGCCACTTAAGGTGGAAGGGGTAATAGATAGATAGCTTTGGACTTTGAACTGCTCTCCAAACCGTTTATTTACAACCCATTTGCCCGTAACCCTTAAGCTTTCACCGGGAGTTACAGCAGGTAGATTTCCAACTATAGTGATGGGGTTTCTCCCATCTTTGGTGCGAAGCTTGGCCACGGTAAAGTTGTTTTCTTCATTAACATAGGCAATTCTTTCTAAAATTCCTTCTATGGTAACTTCTGGTTCCATCTATCAATAACCATAGCAATAGCCCTATAATGGGTCAAGAATAAATGAATGACAAGGCTCAAATGTCAAAAGACTGTATGATCCAGGATACAAGATAAAACAAGATACAAGATACACGATGCAAGATACAGGATAAAATCGTGCATCATGTATCATGTATAAAATAGGGGCCGCAGAGGGGGTCA
>DTXE01000076.1 GCA_012962595.1 Syntrophaceae bacterium
TGGAGTCCATCTGTTAAACCAGTGCTTTGAGACCTATATGGATTCCTTGAAAAGGAAAATAAATACCACCCGGATTGGAAATCTCCTTTTAAAAGAAAGGGCAATTACTCAGGCCCAACTGAGAGAAGCCCTTCAGATACAGAAAGGAGAACCCAGATTCTTGGGAGAAATTCTGATTAAAATGGGGGTAGTGGGGCAAAAAAAATTAGCACAGGCCTTAAGTCTTCAAAGTAGGCTAAGATCTCAATTGGCCTCTAAATTTGTCCAGGAAAGGTTAAGATTAGGTCAGATCCTGACACACACCCAGACTATCACCCAAGATCAACTTAGAAAGGCCTTAGAAAGGCAGAAACAGACCAAGGAGCTCCTGGGAAAAATTCTAGTGGAAATGAAGGCCATTTCCCAGAGTACCTTGCAGGAATTTCTAAGGATTCAAAAAGAACTTAAAAGAATTATCGCTGTAGCCAGTTTAGCATTGTTACTGGTAGGATGTGCCACTGGAACAGGGACTGGAATGAGATATGACTACCATGGAAGACCGGTCTTAACCACTCCTTTCGATTCCAGATACAAGAGGGTTAAAAAATATTTAAGAACCGCTTATCAATTTAAATACCAGAGAGACCCCAAAGGAACTGATTACTGGCAATTACCCGAAGAAACCGAAAGGCGTGGCAAAGGAGACTGTGAAGACAAGGCCATCTGGCTTTACACCAAGCTGCTGAGTGAGGGATTCCATAACATTCGACTGATCATCGGTAAGCGAAGAGAGGATAGTCGGATGCTCCATGCCTGGGTGGCTTGGTATCAGAAAGAAAAGGTCTATATCTTAGACCCTACCTTTCAAAGTCAGATTTGGGAAATCCAGCAATATCCCAAAGGATATTACAAACCATATTACTCATTTTATCGGGAGAAATCCTGGAACCATTTAACAAGTCATAATCCAAAATCGAGCATGCCTTATCCCCGTTAATTCACTTTCCAGCCAATCTTAATATCTAGCTCCCGGGAACTAGTAGCTAATGGCAATCCCGTCTTTCCAGGTTATTTTTTCCCCTTACATATAATTCCCTAATATGACCCAAGGATGTTTTGACTTAGGGAAAATATATGGAAAGTGGAGCATGGGGATATCTTAATTCCTTTCTCTTGAGTTTCTCTAAGATACCTTTCTGAGAATCCTCATTTTTTATAAATATAATGGAGAGGGGATCTGAATATATGTATACCCATTTACTTTGGCTTGATATTAATTGGTGAAAAAATAAACTCTGTCTTGCCAAAATAATGTTTGTGGAGTATTTGTTTATCAATCTTTCCCATCCCGATCTATCATTACCAACCTTAAAGTGATCATCTATAACCTCTTGTGGGTACACAGTCCTGAACCGTCCATCTATTGAAACCTTACAATCAGGATACAATTTCCATATGACATATTCACCCCATTCAAAAGGCAAGAGGATATTCCCTTTTATCTTGTTTTCCCTAAGGAAATTGACGGCGTATACAGGATACTCCCTAGGATTAACTATTATGTTGAATTTAGCCTTGATATATCTGTCAACTGCATAAAACAATTGATAACCTATCAAGAAAACTAAGAAAATATTAATTAACAAATAGGAAGGAGGGGATAATTTTAATTTATCTGGTAGGTTTCTATATTTAAGCATCATGGACAGGTTTTCAGTTAAATAAGGTCCAATAACAATAGCAAAAAGAGGCGTATGTCGCTGATGCTTAAAGGCGTATAATAGAGCGGTTACAATTATTGCCACCTCCCAATATCTCTTTTTATTTCTGCCAAAAGGTATAGTTAACAGGAATAGCAGTGCCAATACCTTAAGCCTGAGATATGAGAGATCAAAAATACCCACAGGATACCATTCACTAATACTTCTCGGGACACTCAAGGTTTCATATAAAAACACTAGCAAACCATAGCTATAGGGATTAATCAATATGGCAAGGGAGGTTAATATAAACCATAAGATAAGATTATATAAATATTGTGCCTCTCTCTTAGTTTTTAAGTTATAGGAAATTACCTCACAAATTAGAACAACAAAAAACATACCAATTCCAACCAAAAAACCTCCGTGACAGTTGACCCAAAGGATCATAATTAATGGCAAAGACCAAAGTAGATTTTTCCTCCTCTCAAGGTATAAATGAAAGACATATAAGAAAAGAGAGGTAAAAAGGTATGTAAACAGTTGTGGTCTGATCATAAATCCGGGAGACAAAACGGATGTCAAAAGGACGAATATAAGGCCATATATCAAAGGATTGTAAGTCCTATTAAAACTCATGCGGGAAAGAACATATACAATTGCAAAACCTATCAATAATTTTCCAAGAAGAAGACCTGGGGAACCGGCGATAGTATATGTAAAATACATGAGTAATTCCGATAGCCATTCATGATTAATCCATTCCCTTCCATAAGCAGTATAGGAATATATATCAAAACGATGCAAGGTTTTTGATGCCCACAGATCATCCCCAAACTTAATATGACCCCATAAATCGGTATCTGCGGTGACGAAGGAAAAGAAGTAAAATGCAGAGCTGTAAACCAATATTCTAAAAAGGGAGTGGGGGTTTATCTGTGAAAATGTGGGGTTATAGGTTGACTCAGAGAAAACCATTACCATATAATTCAATAGTATCAAAATTCTAATAACACAACTACAAATCTTATTTCGTCTTGCAATATAGATACTGTTAGAATTTCCCTTGAGGGCTCTGAAAAAGCTCCTTTTAGCGAGTCCTAGATGGGATTCAAAAATTCTAATTACCCACTCTATATCTTCATTTCAGCCTTCATCTTAAAATTATTTATCTTCTTGGCCATTACATCCCCAATCTACTTCAGTAAATACCCCTTTTTTGCGGAACATCTCGCCCATGGCCGCGACATAGGGGAAAGGATTCTCGACCTGAGTCCTTTCTATCTCTATTTCACTGTTTTAATATATAAAATCTATGGCCCTGATTGGGAAGCTATAAAGATTATCCAGATATTCTTGGGTTCAATCAATTGCATTCTGATTTATTTTATTGGTACAAGATTTTTTGACCGCCGGGTAGGCATACTTGCCTCTTGCCTTCTGCTTGCTTATGGGAACCTAACCCTGTTTGAGCTGACATTGGAACCGGTTACCTGGGTCATATTTTTCAATTCCCTCATTATTCTGCTTCTGGGTAAGTTATCACAGGAAGGCGTATCCAGCTCGAAGCACAGGTATTTGACCTTTCTTTTAGTTGGCTTTTTAACGGGGGCGGGCATAATCACCAAGCCAAATCTTTTACTTTTTCTTCCGCTAGGAGTAACTTGGATATGGCTTACATTTTGCCATAAGGTAGCCAAACGCCAAGTGGTTAGCTTCATCTTGCTATTTCTTACGGGAGCAACTATGACCATATCACCCATAACAATAAGGAATTATATCAAGTTCAACGATTTTATCATAGTTACCGCTGATGCTGGAAAGGTCTTTTATCATGGTAATGGTCCGGGGGCTACCGTCTTTCATTGGGCTGACCTACCAGACAAGGGGTTGTTTGAAGAACATCAGCCAGAGCCCGATTACGGTCATGTCTTATTTAGGAAAGAGGCTCGGAGGATTAAAGGCAGTGATCTCAAACCCTCTCAGTGTTCATTTTTCTGGCTGAACAGAACCCTTGCTTATATCTCTCGAGACCTCCTCTCCTATGGTCGGTTACTTTTAAAAAAGTTACTCTTCTTCTGGCATGATTACGAAATCCATTATCTGGCTTCAACCTATAGTTATTATAAAAAAATACAATCGTGGCCCTTTTTGGGATATGGCCTTCTTTCCAGCTTGTCTATCTTGGGATTGATCCTTTCCATCGGCCGGTGGAAAAAGTTAGCCCTTCTCTACCTCATTATTTTAGTCTATCTTCTTACAGGATTGGTTTTCACCCCTGCCTCAAGATACCGTCTGCCAGCTGTCCCTTCCATGGTTATTTTTGCCAGCTATAGCCTCCTTTGGTTGGTCAACCAATCAAGAAAAAAACGGAAAAGGGAGGTCTTGCTGACCATCTTAGGTTTATTTTTTATCTTCAGCCTAACCAGATTTACATACAAGACTGAAATAGTCTCTTTAGATAAATGGCAGACTGCCACCAAAATCCATTATCAAATGAGAGGAAAACTTTTGTTTAATCGCGGTCTTTATCAGGAAGCCATTAGGGAATTTGAAAAGGCGGTGACTATGGAACCTGATTTTGCTCCGGCTTATGATAAACTGGGGGTATCGCATGCCATTCTTGGCCATTATGATCAGGCAGAAAGGTATCTAAGACGCTTCATTTCTCTGGCTCCCAACGTGGACAGGGGGTATCAGAACCTAGCCATTCTATATGAGTTGAAAGGGGATTATGAAGAGGCCAAACGGCTCTTTAAAAAGACCTTAACAATGAATCCCCATAACCAAAAGGCTAAAAGGCACCTGAAAAAAATAGAATCCTTAGCCCCATAGTTGAATTATCAAAGAGAAGATATGTGATTAGAGAGCCTTATAAGACCATTTTGTAAATCTGGATATATCTTTCAACCATTTGTTTCGTAGTAAATTTTTCTAAGACCTTCTGACGGTTATATTCTCCCATCTGTCTTCTAAGCTCAGGGCTTTCTCCCAGTATTTTTATCTTCTCTACAAAATCATCCACATTATCCATCTGGCATAAAA
>DTXE01000077.1 GCA_012962595.1 Syntrophaceae bacterium
CCTTTTTTCTAACACGCATCCATTGATCATAGCGCACATTTAGACCTAATTTACTATGAAGTACCGCCACCCGATCACCGAATCTCTTTCTAAAAACACACTCTAATCGTGGAGTTAGTGCTATTTCTGGAACTAACACTATGGCAGAGCGTCCCTGAGACAGAGCCTTACCCACAGCGGCTAAATAAATCTCTGTCTTACCACTGGCAGTCACTCCATGGAGCAGAAATGGGGCAAATTCTCCTCGGCCCAGGCTTCCTTCGATGGCTTCCAAGGCTAAAACTTGCTCCTGGTTCAAGGTAGGTGGAGGTTCTTCCAAAAATATATCATCGGTAAATGGGTCTCTGTACACCTCTCTTTCAACAAAGGTTATTAAACCCCTTTCCTTCAGATTTCTCAGTGTCCTTGAAGCACTAGAAACTTCCTTTTTCAATACCTCAAGGGGAACCTCCCCTTTTTCCTTGAGCATTGTTAAGAGTGTGCGAGCCTTAGGTCCTCCTCCAAATCTGGCTATATCCTTATCTTTCTTGCTATCATGACCCTTGTAAATGACAAATGTTTCCACCTTGGGCCTTATCTTATGTTCTTTTAAGCATACACCAAAACTTACCAAACCTTCCCTTTCCATGCTTAATAAAGTATTGGATGAAACTTTCCTTTTAAAATCTCTGTTTAGGCGATGTAGTGAAACTTCACCCTGCCCTTTTAAGTAAGCAAGCAAATGGCCTCTTATAGTATTACTCTCCTCAACCAGAGCCTCTTTCATACCCATTTGGGTAAGTCTAACCACCTTATAGTCTTCGATGGTAATGCCGGCAGGCAAGGCCCCTTTGATAACTTCACCCAATGGATAGTAATAGTAACGAGATACCCATTGATAGAAAGGAATCATGGAAGGACTGAAGAGAGGGATATCATCTAATACCTCCAGAATTTCCTTTACATCTTGCCTTTCCAAATGGGTTTGTTCACCAACTATATACCCTGTAACCCTTCTTTTACCAAAAGGAACCAGTACCCTCTTTCCTATCTCTACCATTTCATAAAGGTTTCGGGGAACCTGATAATAGAAGGTATCTTCTATGGGGAGGGCTACTGCTACTTCTACAAAAGACCTATCTTCAACCGGAGCCTTGTTGTTCATGAATTGCCCAAAAGCTCCTCCCAAGCTTTCCTTAGCTGTTCACGGAGGTATGGGTCCTTTATGGCATAATTCAGATTACACTTAAGATACCCCAATCTATCTCCCACATCAAATCGCTTTCCTACAATTTCATATGCGTATATAGGGCAAAGGTGACTAAGACCTGATAATCCCTCAGTAAGTCCGATTTCACCACTCTTATCAAAAGGTACATGTTCCAAGACCTCGAAAATGGAAGGTGTAAGTACATACCTTCCTATAATGCCTAAATTAGAAGGGGCAGCTTGTTTTGTAGGCTTTTCCACCAATCCTTTAATCCCATAAACCCTATCTGCTATTGGTTTTACATCCACTACACCATATAAATGAATTTTATCTTCTGGAACCTGACATACCCCCACAATAGGTGCCTTTAATTCCTCAAACACCTTTAGCATCTGTTTTATACAGGGGATTTCTGAATCTACCATGTCATCGCCCAGCAAAACTGCAAAGGGCTCATCCCCCACTGCATCCTTACCACATAATACAGCATGACCTAAACCCAGAGGATTTCCCTGACGGATACCTACCATCTTCGCTAGCTGTGAAACCTTTTTTACTATGGTCAGAAGTTCTGTCTTTCCTTTTTTACTCAACACGTCTTCCAGTTCATAAGAAAAATCGAAGTGGTCCATTATGGCAGACTTTCCCTTACTGGTTATCATGATAATCTGCTCGATTCCAGCAGCCACAGCCTCTTCAACGATATACTGAATGACAGGCTTATCCACAATGGGGAACATCTCTTTAGGAATAGCCTTACTAGCAGGGAGGGTACGGGTGCCCCAGCCTGCCACCGGTATCACGGCCTTTCGAATCTTCATGAAACACATCCTTTCACCTGAAAATAGCTCCTCCCCTAGAGAGTAAAGAGTAGATTTTGCCAGTTAGGAGATTAAAAAATTTCA
>DTXE01000078.1 GCA_012962595.1 Syntrophaceae bacterium
ATGGTAAAGGAGGTGATGGAGTATTTAAGATGTGAGCCAGGTAAAGTCTATGTGGATGGAACCATAGGAGGTGGGGGACATTCTCTAGAGATATTAAAAAGGACCTCACCCGATGGGCAAGTGATAGGAATAGACTGGGATCGGGAGTCTGTTGACCTGGCGAGCAGGCGTTTAAGTAATTTTAAGGATCGTATCCACATCTTTCAGGACAATTTTAAAAAC
This sequence comes from Syntrophaceae bacterium, assembly GCA_012962595.1. Taxonomy (GTDB): domain Bacteria; phylum Desulfobacterota; class DTXE01; order DTXE01; family DTXE01; genus DTXE01. The sequence goes on from DTXE01000078.1 coordinate 223, forward strand.
CTGGATAGGATTTTAAAAGAACTCCATATCCAGGCAGTAGATGGCATTTTTTTAGATTTAGGCCTATCCTCCTATCAATTGAAAAGTGGAAGAGGGTTTAGCTTCATGCAGGATGAGCCCCTCGACATGAGAATGGGGGAGGCAAGGGTAACTGCTTATGATCTTATAAACCACATTTCCGTAGAAGAACTAGAGACCATTCTCCGGCAATATGGCGAAGAAAGGTGGGCCTATCGTATTGCCAAGTGCATTGTGAGTGCCAGAAGAGTGAAATCAATCACCACAACTAAAGAGTTAGCCGATATTGCCAGGAATGCCATACCTCTCAAACACCGTCCCAGAAGGATTCATCCTGCCACCAAGACATTTCAGGCAATAAGGATTGCCGTAAACCATGAACTTGAGAATGTTGAAACCTTCATAGGAAAGGGAATTGATTTGTTAAAACAAAAGGGCAGAATTTGTATTATATCATATCATTCTTTGGAGGATAGGATTGTAAAAAGAGGATTTAGGGTTGGCAAGGAGGAAAAAAGGCTACGTATAATAACACCAAAACCCATAACTCCTTCCCCAGAGGAGCTCCACCTGAATCCTAGGGCAAGGAGTGCCAAGTTAAGGGTGGCTGAAAAGCTATGAGGTCAAGCTTAGTTTATCCACAAGCAGGAAAAGAAGACTCTCTTGTATTACAAAGAAAGAACAGGAAGGTTAAAAATCTGGCTCATGGGGACAAGATAAAGGTCATTGGTTTTGTGTGTGGAGTGGTAATTCTCCTAGTCTTGGGCTCTCTCATTTATGCCTGGTCAAGTCTTAAGATAATCCATATAGGTTACAAAATGGCCGATGCTCTCAAAGAGAGAAAGAATTTGATGGAGACCAATGAGAGGCTAAAAATAGAATTAGTCACTTTAAAATCTCCGGATCGCATTGAAGCCCTTGCGGTTCAAAAGCTAGGTATGCGGACACCCAAAAGCGGAGAATTTGTTATTGTAAAATGAATACTAATGCCAAGAAGTGGATCAGATTTCGTATTTACATGGTCCTGATTTGTTTTCTGCTCTTTTTTACAGCGCTTGCCGTCAGGGCCTTTCAGTTACAGGTTTTGAAAGGGGAATATTTACGTACACTGGCAGAGAAGGAGTACACAGGAATCATCCGTTTAGCCCAGGATAGGGGGGTCATTTATGATCGCCATAAGGAAATACTGGCTATAAGTAGCTATGCATATTCTATCTTTGCAGACCCAACTCAAATAACAGACCCTTATTCAGTGGCATGCAAGCTCTCTGCAATTCTAAAGTTAAATAATAGGAAACTGTTAAATAATTTAAAAAAGAAAAGATCCTTTGTTTGGGTAAAGAGACAAGTAACTGATGGGGAGGCCGAAGAGGTAAGAAGGCTTAGGATAAAGGGGATCCATTTCTTACGAGAGAACCGTAGGTATTATCCTGATGTGTACCTGGCATGTCATCTACTGGGATTCGCTGGTGTGGATGCACAGGGTTTAGAGGGCTTGGAATTAAGCTATGATAAGTATCTTAAGACAAAAACCGGTTATTCCACTGCCATGCGAGATGCTCTGGGAAGGAGAATTTATTCAAAGATAGATTTTGGCGGGAGTCGTCAGGGTTATGATCTAATTTTGACCATAGACAAACGCATTCAGCATATAACAGAAATGGGTTTGAAAAAGGTATCCCAGAACACACAGGCTAAGGGTGCTATGGCCATAGTTATGAATCCCAAGACGGGTGAGATTCTGGCCATGGCCAATTATCCTCCCTTCAATCCTAATACCTTCCTAAGATATCCTCCCTCTGTGAGGAGAAATAGGATTATAACCGATACCTTTGAACCAGGCTCCACCTTTAAGGTATTTCTAATAGCTGGAGCACTGGAGGAAGGTACTGTAAAACCTAACCATATGTTTTTCTGCGAAAATGGGAATTATCGCATAAAGGGCACATCCGCTATAATTAAAGATGTGCACCAACATGGCTGGTTATCTGCAAGTGATATTATTAAGTTCTCAAGCAATATCGGAGCAGTGAAGATTGGTCAAACACTGAATTCCTCTTGTCTATTTAGGTACATAAAGGCCTTCGGATTTGGTGAGAAGACCGGGATTGATCTCCCGGGTGAGGTGAGAGGCTTCATAAATCCACCTATTAAGTGGTCTAAGGTTGACAAACATTACATAGCCTTTGGCTATGGAATAGCCACCACAGCCATCCAGCTGTTATCAGCATTTTCGGCCATTGCCAATGATGGTGTACTGATGAGGCCTTTTGTGGTAAAAGAGATTATTAATAAGGATGGGAAAACCATCAAACGCTTTGCACCCCATGTGGTCAGACGTGTGGTTTCTTCTAAAACCGCGCGAGAGGTCACTTCTATATTGGAGAAAGTGGTTGAAAAAGATGGTACAGGAAGAATGGCATTTCTTGAAGGCTACAGAGTAGCGGGTAAAACAGGTACTGCTCGAAAGGCAAAATCTGGTGGTAAAGGGTATTCAAAAGATAAATATGTGGCGTCATTTATGGGGTTTGCCCCAGTAGAAGATCCTCAAATTGCAGTTTTGGTAGTGGTAGACGAGCCTAAAGGCGTGGAATATGGCGGCGTGGTGGCCGCACCAGTATTTAAAGAGATTACTCAAAAGACCATGGTGTGCCTTAATATTCCCCCACAAAGAGTTCTCATGGCCCAAGGAAAACCTGGTGTATTGAGGCAATGGATCTCTATCATAGATGGGAATGGAAATAAGGATGATTCTTAAGGAGCTTATACAGGACATAGATGTTACCTCAATTTCTGGCGATACTTCCATTGATATAAAGAACGTGGCCTATCATTCCAAGAATGTAGTTAAAGACTGTCTGTTTGTGGCTATACCAGGTCTTAAGTTTGATGGTCACAACTTCGTGGATGAGGCAATTGAAAGAGGGGCACGGGCTTTAATACTAGAGAAACCTATGAGAAAAAGGGGAAATATTTGCCACATTGTAGTTAGAGATTCTCGTGTTGCCTTGGCCAGGCTTTCATCTCGATTCTACCATCATCCTTCCCAAAAGGTTAAACTTATTGGAATTACCGGAACTAATGGTAAGACAACCACTGCATACTTATTGGAATCTATATTTAAAAAGGCAGGGATAAAGGTAGGTACCATAAGTACCATCAACTATCGTTATCTGAAAAATACCCTTAAAGCCGCCCATACCACTCCAGAATCCTTGGAACTTCAAAAGATTCTTAAGGACATGGTTGATAGCGGTGTGAGCCACGTGGTGATGGAGGTATCTTCTCATGCCCTGGACCTTAGGAGGGTAGATGGATGCTCCTTTGATATTGGGGTGTTTACAAACCTTTCCAGAGATCATTTAGACTACCATCAAGATATGGCCTCTTACTACAGAAGTAAGGAAAGACTGTTTACAGACCTGTTGCAGCATAAGGAAGATCCTTGGGCTGTGATCAATGAAGATGATCCCAAAGGGGGGCTACTTAAAAACGTGGTCCATGCAAAGGTCTTAACATTTGGGATAGACGTGAAGGGAGATATATGGGCTGACAGCCTTTCACCCACCCCCAAAGGTATTTCTGCCCAAATACATACCCCCTACGGTGTCTTCACCATGGAATCTGCGCTCTATGGTAAAATTAATGTTTACAATATACTAGCAGCCACAGGGGTGTGTGTATGTTTTGGAATTCCATTAGGTATAATTAAGGAAGGCATTGAATCCCTAAGCCATGTGCCTGGTAGACTCCAGAGAGTTTCCAATAATCATGACATCCATGTGTTTGTTGACTATGCTCATACGGACGATGCCTTAAAGAGGGTGTTATTATCTATTAAAGAGGCGGGACAAGGCCAAATAATATGCGTCTTTGGCTGTGGAGGGGATCGTGATCCAGGCAAAAGGCCATTGATGGGACAGGTTTCAGGAAAGCTTAGCGATTTCACAATAATAACCTCTGATAACCCTAGAACAGAAGATCCCTATAAAATTATTAGGGAAATAGAGGAGGGAATAAAACAAGTTCAGGTGGATAGATATGCAGTCATCCCCAATCGGAGACAAGCCATTCAGTATGCCATAGATTTAGCAAGACCTGGAGACACTGTCATAATTGCTGGAAAGGGACACGAAACCTATCAGATCTTGAAGGATGAAACCAGACCCTTTGATGATCTTGTAGTAGCCAAAGAGATTCTTGATAACCGGAAGGCAAGAAATGGGAATGAAATATAAGGTATCTGATATTTTAGAGGCTACATCTGGCTTATTGCTTTCAGGGGATCAAAATGTTTCCTTCAGGGCAATCTCTACAGACTCAAGGACTATGGAAGCAGGAGATATTTTTGTGGCCCTCAAAGGCAGAAATTATGATGGCCATGACTTTGCTAAAGCAGCACTAAAAAAAGGGGCTCAGGGGTTGTTAATAAATAATGAATATTGGAAAGGCATGAAAGATGACATCCTGTCTGATAAAGTGGTGATTGCTGTTTCGGATACTCTCAAGGCCCTAGGTGATATTGCTAAAAAGAGACAAAAGATTATTAAAGAGATTGTTGATGAGAAAAACTTCTTATTTAGGAAAAAAA
>DTXE01000079.1 GCA_012962595.1 Syntrophaceae bacterium
GAAGGCAAGTGTTTCCATATAAACTATACCAAGTGGCTTTAAAAGATAGGTCTCTGTAAGCCAGGTCAAAGACCCAGAGCAGGTCAGTACAAATATCACCCCGAAGCTCATACCTACCGCGGTATCCATCTTTTTGGACACACCTAAGAACGGGCAGTTTCCCAGAAATCTGATAAGGAGTATATTATTTATAAGGACTGCGGCAACTATCAGTCCCAGATAGTCTGAAAGTGTCCATACCTCTTCCATTTTATCCCCTTGACCTCTCTAAGACTTCTTTCCGGTACCTATCATATTCATAAAACCTAACATAAGGCCCAGACAGAGAAAGGCACCCGGTGGCTTTTGTAGGTATGAAAAAGGCTCATAGCCTTCCCACATTACGTATATAGGTTCCTCATGTATAAAAGGTGGAAGGGTAATGGTTCCCAATCCAAATGGCTCACGGATGAGAGCCAATGCCGTAAGAGACAGGGTAAATCCCAGACCCATTCCCAGTCCATCGGCTATAGAGAGTGGGAGTGTATTTTTGGCCTTGGAGGCAAAGGCCTCTGCCCTTCCTAGAACAATACAGTTGACCACAATCAAAGGAATAAATATTCCCAGATCCTTATAGAGCCCATAGGTATAAGCCTCGGTAACCCGTTCCACAATGACAACAAAGGTGGCTATCACCACAATAAAACAGGCAATTCTTACCTGATCAGGTATTACTTTGCGCAAAAGGGAGATGATTATATTAGAACCCAGCACCACGAAGGTAAGACATAGCCCCATCCCAAAACCATTCCAGACGGTGGTGCTACATGCCAGAGTGGGGCAAAGACCCAATACAAAACGAAATGGTGGAATCTCTTTCCAGAGACCCTTGGTAAATTCATCTACAATACGTGCCATTAGACCCCCTAGCCAGCTAATTTATCCTTTAATTCCTCAAATAATTCCATACCCTTTCCCACACCCTCTGCAACAGCGGTAGAGGATTCAGTAGCTCCGCTTATACCTTGCACATCTCCACCTTCATCTTCCAGGCTGAAGTCGGTATCTAGAGACATGCCTTTAAACTGTTTCTGCCATTCTGGATTCTCGATTGCATCTCCTATTCCAGGGGTTTCTGCATGCTTCATTATACTGATCCCCCATAAACCTCCCTCCATATCTACCCCTAACATGATCTCAACAGGTCCCCCATGGCCTTCGCCTTCTGTTTCGTATGCAAAGCCTATATACTCACCGGCCTTCTTGGCAGGATAGACGGTGACTATTTTACCCTCACCCACATCAATATCCTTTCTGTCCATAAC
>DTXE01000080.1 GCA_012962595.1 Syntrophaceae bacterium
ATGGAAGAGGTCATAGTGGCTGCTGCCCCTATGAGTGAAAGCACCGCCAATATCAGTATGGAGACAACCAGGATGGTGCCCTTTTCATTGGTAAGATAAACCTTGCCCATTATATACCTCCTCTGTAAGTCATTTATTGAAGATTTCTAATTATCACCATGGAAGTTAAAGTTCTCTGTCTATAACCACTGTTACGGGAATAATCAGGATCAGGCTTGGCCGTTTGGGCAATTAACTTTACCTTTACTTTCCTTATCTGGCTGAGATTTGCGGTACTAACAGGAGTAGCAATAGCTGAACCATTTTCATCATAATATTCAAATGTCAGGCTAGAAATATTTTCTACTAGAGAGCGGTTTCCTTGGCCAGTGTCTCTACACAAATCCTGATCGCCATCACCGTCAGAGTCATATAGAGAATAGGTAATATTTTCGTTAGAATCATCAGTATCGCCATCACCATTCAGGTCGGCAGTAAACTGGATAGAATTTGAGGTAGCTGCAACAAACCCTGCACCAGATGTACCTTCTGGATCATACCCTGCCAATCTTATGTCCCTTACCATCATATCCATAGCTATCCTAGCATTCTGCTGCATCTCTACTACCTGGTTCTGAATAGTATAGGACTTATTCTGACTGATATACAGGCTATAGATGGCAGAGATAACCATACCACTTATAGCTATGCCTATCAGGAGCTCAATAAGGGTAAAGCCCTTTTCTTTATTTAATGGTTTCATGCCAACCTTGCAAAGCTAACTGGAGATGATAGTTTTTAATGACACCTGATGCGGGATGGTATCTTGCCAACTAACAGTCACTGTTACCGTCTTCAGGCCAGTGGCTGGGGTATCATCTTGGACGTCCCATACCCTGGTATATACCCCAGAGCTGTCTTCTCCACTAACAATCTGGCTATAGGATAGTCCCCTCAATTCTTCTATCTTATCCTGTGCCAATGTCACTGCGGCCGTCATTCGGTTGCCAAGGGTATTTCCCTGAATAGCCATTATCTGCATCTGACCGATAGCCAGGAGTGCAAAGGCAAGGATAAATAGGGCGA
>DTXE01000081.1 GCA_012962595.1 Syntrophaceae bacterium
AATCTTGTTTATTTGGTTTATTAATCTTTAGACCGGTCTTATCAGGAAAGAGCAAATTATATAGGCCATCTGCTATAGCATAAAATGATTATGGAGTTAGCTCAGCATCTGTCTGGGTAGGAGAATATCCTTTTGCTTTATGCCCTTGAAGAAGTAAAGCCAAGAGTATCCAAGGCCACCTCTTGGTTTCTAGGTTCATAAAAAGAAAAAGCTGGGTATTAAATATACCCAGCTTCTAAATGTTGTAAACCTTTAATGAGACTTACTTAACCACCTTAGCCAACTTAGCCCCGGCCTTAAACTTGGCTACCTTCTTAGCAGGAATCTTAATAGGCTTTCCTGTCTGAGGATTCCTTCCTGTTCGGGCTTTTCTTTTTCCAACAGAAAAGGTTCCAAAACCTGCCAGAGCAACCCTATCCCCCTTCTTTAGGGCCTTTGTTACCGCACCAATAACACTATCCAACACATTGCCTGCTAATGCCTTGGAGACACCAGCGTCCTTGGCAACAGCCTCAATCAATTCCCCCTTATTCATATAAATCCTCCCTCCTTTCTGCCGAAAGTATCAGCAATTGGCCTTTTTATACAAATACCACCTCAAATGTCAATATTTTTCTGCCGATTATTCAATCAAAGATGAAATTACTGTGAGAGTCTTGGTAAAACCCACAGAAATCTCATCCTCAACTTACTGCTGTTTCTGATAGTGTGCGCACTGGAGATTTCTCCCGGATTGTGGTAGATGAACTTAGCAAAAATTGCCAGAGTCCCTTGCCTAATCAACCAGCATATGGTAAGTAGCCATTATCCCACACCACTTTAAGGAGGTTCTGCCATGTCCCTCAAATCCAAAGCCATTGCTTTATTGATCCCCATGTCTTTGGTATTTTCAGGTTGTATGCCCTCACAAATAGGTAGATCTAATAAAGAAATCACACAGGTGTATACTACCAAGGTACTTTCAGAAAAGGGTGATTATCAGCTCATAAGGGTTATTGCACCCAATAAATTTGACAAGTTCTTAATAACTAAAAAGGGGGAGGTTATCTCGGAATTCGGTTCACGAAATCTCGAGAGGGCATTGGAATCCTTTAATCTCATCGCAGAATAAATAAGGCTCACTAATACTAATTTATGATTATATCATGCCCATCAGGCTCCATATCTTTCAGTAGCTGCCCTTGAAACTTCCACCAAAAGTGTTAGTGCCTTTCTGGAGTCCTCATAAGACATGAAGCCCATGCCGCAAGATGGGGTAAGTATGGAATTATTGACAATGGCTTCTCCTCTGATTCCTTTTTCTACTAGTATCTGAATGGCCTTATCCAGCTTATCAAGCAGAGTGGATGCCGTTTCTTCACCTGTAAATTGGGTGGTGGGGACAATACCCCAAGCAATAATCCCTCCCCGGTCTAGGAAGTTCTTTATATCCTGAGGATATAAGATAAAATAATCTACAAATCCATAGGCATCAAGACTAACTATATCTAACTTTGTCTGAAGAATCACGGGCCAATCTGTGTTTCCACAGCAATGGATACCTACTAACACATCGTCCCTTGTCTTTATCTCTTCAATAGTGTCATTTAAGCTATTTATAACCGTCTCCTTGGCAAGCGGTACAAATGCCGACCCAAAGCCTGAAAGGTAGGGCTCATCCAGGAATATTATGGGGCTTTTGCCTAATCTCTTGATCTCTTTGGCTTGCCATAATACCTTCATAGCCAGACCCTTTTTAACAATATCCATTATCTCAGAGTCATATAGGACTGGCTTTTGATCAACCCCTTCTACACATCCTCCAAAGGTAATAGGTCCTGCTACCTGGCCTTTGATATACTTACAAGGCAAAGAAGGATCATGTGCTATTTTTCCAAGTAAGGTATAAAATCCCTTTGCATATCCTTCACTTATAGCAAAGTAATCCAGGTTATTTGAAAGGTAGTTCTCATAAAAGGTCGAAAATGCCTTATATCTATCAACTTCCCCCTTGTACAGAACCTTCTGCGTCTTCAAATCTATCTCTAAACAAGGAAGACCTTCGGTGACCTGGATAATCATATTCTCCTGTGAGGCCATTTTGACCAGTTGAGGCCAGAAGGGAAGCTCAGGGAACATGTAGAGTACCCGTTCACATATCTCTTCCGCATCTAGGTCTGGCATGCTGCCTATACATGTAGCAGCCCACTTAGACTCAAATGGCATCCTCTCTCCTCCAAAATAGGACCTAAAAGACTACCGCAACTTAGCACACTTAAGGAAAATATCAAGCCTCAAATGGTTCTTGACTGACCATAGGCCGTTAGCATACACTTATACCAAGATTTTTTCTGGGCAGTTTCCAGTGGAAACCATCAAACGATATTATAAGATAGACGGAAAGGAGATTTGCTTTGTAAAATCTATACTGGAGGCCTATGATGGAATGGCAGTTTTAAGAACTGTAGATCCGAAGGAAGGAATTATCGAAATTTCTATTATCCCAGGATGTGAAGAAGATATAAGAAGCATTCTGAATGATTTGAAAAATCACATTTCAATTGACCTGATCAAGGGTAATATCTAGTCTTTCCTTTAGGGATAAAGAAGGCAATGAACAATATTCCACAGATAAACCCCCCGATGTGGGCATACCAGGCCACAGGGCTTGCACTACCTATATTCAATATCTGGATTAAGAACCATAGCCCCAGAAACAAAATGGCTGGTATCTTTATAGTTCTGATGAATAGAAAAAATATGACTAATGTGAGGACATTGGCTTTGGGATAAAGGAGGAAATATGCCCCCAAGACACCGGCAATGGCTCCACTAGCCCCCACCATGGGGCTAAGAGAATTGACGTCCGATAGGATATGGATGAGGGCAGCCATAACCCCGCAAAAAAGGTAGAATAAAACGAACCTAATATGCCCCAGAGAATCCTCCACATTATCTCCAAATATCCACAAATAGAGCATATTTCCTAATAGATGAAGAAAGCCTCCGTGCATGAACATATATGTCAAAACAGTTAAGGGAATAGGAACAGAACTTCTGGGATCGATATCTATTATATGTGTTATCTCGAAGGGAATGGCTCCCATCTGACGTACAAATATTTCTTGACCGTGATACCCCAATGAGGCCTGGTATAGATATACCAGTACATTTAAAATAATTATACCTATAGTGACAAAGGGGAATGTGCGTGAAGGTACATCATCCTTTAATGGAATCATAAATTTTTACTTTGGTAATTTGACTATTTACTGATAGTTAATAGCAAATGGCCATTTAAAAGATCAAGAAAATTCCTTTTACTCTTGAAATAATTTTTGAAGTGAGATAGATTGAAAGTCTTAATTAAGGTAGTAATGGAAAAAGGATACTTACATATAGTTACTTTTGGCTGCCAGATGAATGTATATGACTCACAAAGGATGGCCCAGCTTCTATCTGGATACCAAATGGTTAAAGATATTAAGAAGGCTGACCTAATTCTGATTAATACCTGCAGTGTCCGAGAAAAGGCAGAGCAAAAGGCCTATAGCCTGTTAGGAAGACTACGTGGATTAAAACGTAATAAACCCTATGTAGTTATTGGAATGGGGGGTTGCGTAGCGCAACAAGAAGGTGAAGCCTTACTTAAGAGATTCCCTCATTTAGATATGGTTTTCGGGACACAGGCATTACATAGATTACCTGAACTTGTATCTCTAGCATCTCAAGAAGGAAAGAGAATCTGTGACGTTGGCCTTAGTCACAACGGAGATATGGCACCATCATGTGTCAGCCCTTTGCTCCCTAATGTTAAGTCTTTTGTCACCATCATGCAGGGTTGTAATAACTTTTGCTCTTACTGTATAGTTCCCTATGTTAGAGGAGGCGAGGTGAGCAGAAAAAGTGAAGTGATTATTGAGGAAGTAACAGAATTGGTGCAGCAAGGTGTCAAAGAGATCACCTTACTCGGACAAAATGTCAATTCCTACGGTAAGAATATACCTGGTGAACTTAGTTTCTCACAGCTTTTAGAGGAGATTGGTAAAATCCCAGGGCTGAAACGCATCCGGTTCACAACCTCCCATCCCAAAGATTTATCAAATGAGTTAATGGAGTGCTTTGCAAGAATTGATACTCTATGTGAACACATCCATCTGCCTGTTCAGGCAGGCTCAGATAGGATTTTGAGACTTATGAATAGGGGGTATACCCGCCAGCAATACATGGATAAGGTACAAAGACTAAGAGAAATCTTACCTCAGGTGAGCATTACCTCCGATGTTATCGTAGGTTTTCCCGGTGAGGAGGATTCGGACTTCCAAGATACTTTAGACCTTGTGAAAAAAATGGAGTTTGATAATATTTTTTCTTTTAAGTATTCGGATAGGCCCCATACCAAGGCATGTTCATTCAGGGATAAAGTACCAGCGGCTATAAAGGACCAGCGGCTAACTATTTTACAACAGGTGCAAAGGGAAATCACCCTAAAAAAGAATAAGAGACTGGAGGGCCACATAGAGGAGGTTTTGGTGGAAGGGAGGAGTAAAAAAGATGTATTTGAATTAACCGGCAGGACCCGATCAAACAGGGTTGTTAATTTTACAGGTAACTACGAATTAGTAGGAAAGCTAGTAAAAGTAAAGATAGAGAAGGCCTATGTGAACTCTCTTAGGGGTATAATAGTAGGTAATTGAAAAACCTCTAAGTCTATTTAAGGAGGGTATGTTATGTTCAGAAAAATGAAGGTCTTTGGATTAGCTATCGACCCCTTCACCAATTCTCCCATTATGATCTTAAAGGATGTGAATGGAGAAAAGTCGGTGCCTATTTGGATAGGGATGTTGGAGGCTACAGCAATTGCCAGCGAATTAGAAAAGATAAACTTCTCTCGACCCATGACCCATGATTTACTGAGAAATATCATACATCAGCTAGGTGCCGAGGTAATTAGGGTGGAAGTATGTGATTTGAAAGATAACACATTCTACGCATTAATTCATATCCATACTCAGGATAAGGAGTTTGCCATCGATGCCCGTCCCAGTGATGCCATCGCCTTAGCCCTAAGAACAGAATCACCTATATTTGTGGCCGAGGAGGTGATTAAAAGATCCAAATCTGTGGAAATGGGCCACAAGGAGGAGATAAAGACTGAAGAGGGCAAGAAATGGACTGAAATTCTGGAAAAATTGTCTCCAGAGGATTTTGGAAAGTATAAGATGTAGGGCTTAAGGTGATTGACCTCCATACCCACTCCTTGTTAAGTGACGGGGAGTTGCTGCCTTCCGAGCTTGTTCGAAGGGCCGAGGTACTTCTCTATAGGGCAATAGCTATTACAGATCATGCCGATGCCTCCAATATTGATTTTGTCCTTCCACGTATCATAAAGGTTGCCCATAAAATTAATCGCTTCTTTAAGATAGACATAATTCCAGGTATTGAAATTACCCATGTACCTCCTGACCTTATATGTCCATTGACAGAGGAGGCAAGAAAATTGGGGGCCCATATAGTGGTGGTTCATGGAGAAACCATTGTGGAACCGGTCAAACCTGGAACCAATAGGGCAGCCTTGCTTTCACCCATAGACATTCTGGCCCATCCAGGCCTAATTACAGAGGAGGACACTATACTGGCTAGAGAACGGGGGATATTGCTTGAGATCACTACTCGCAAGGGTCATAGCCTTACCAATGGACATGTTGCCCAAATGGCCAAGAAGTTAGGGGCGAAGCTAGTTTTAAATACCGATGCCCACGGACCACAGGATCTGGTGGACAGGGATTCGGCAAGGAAGGTAGCTCTTGGGGCAGGCTTAACCGAAGAAGATTTCCTTAAAATGCTCACAAATGCAGAGGAATTGGCAAGGAAATATGGGTTCCTTGACTCCTAACCTAGGTCAATAAGCAGGCCTTTAGTGAATTTAGGGTCAACAGGTTTTTTAAAATCCAAATTGCCATACTCCTCTTCCAGAAGATTAAAACAGCTATCCCAAAACTCTTTAGCATAGAAGAATTCCCTCCTGCCTTTACCTTTTAGTAGAGACTGAAGCCATCTATAACAGCTATTCTTAACGGTTGTTTTTATATGTAAAGGGGTACGCTTGCCCTTCTTAAAGATGGTGGATAAAAATATATTCAATCTATCCCTTTTAATAGGTGAAAATTTAAACTCTCCATGGAGAACCTGATTGGCAAGGGCCGTTAGGCTAAGCATTGTAAAGTCAACATGAGATATATTAGAAGGATAGCACCTGGAGAAATCTAGTCTCCTGATATCACCGAGTTGAAATCCATAAACGGAGAAGTGCAATTCCCCCCAGAAAAGGATTTTATCTAATAACTTATCAATGTTGTTCACTTCCCTTAGATTTCGGAAAGGTCTGTATTCTACACTTTTGGGGTCTATCATACCTTCATATAAGAGAGGATGCCTTTCTACCAAGCCCTCAATTATATCACTGTAAGGGCTTACTAAAAGGCACCACCCATCATCTCCGGGAAAGAATCGTTCACTCATTTTGATGGCATGGGCCTTTTTCCTAAGTTTTAAAAGCAGACTAAACCCCACCCGGAATATATCTTCCAGATACCAATGACTCACAATTTCCATTCCTCTCTGAACATCCTTATGGGCTAAGTATTCAAGCCCTATGTTTATATAGCCAGAGGCCTTCTTTAAGGTTTCAGACACCCATTCCAAATTTGATAAATCAACAGCATCAGCAATGAGTACTTTATTGGAAATAGAAACCATTTCTCCCATCAGTCTATCAAAGTGTTCTTGCCCTATATTTGCTAGGATTACCCTATTGAAAAAGGTTTTTTCATCTCTTAGATCAAAATAGTGACTAGGAATAATCGATTGCCAGCGTTTTCCTTGTAGTTCAAAATCGGCTTCATTCTTTGTAGGTTTATAACTTCTGTATCTATCAGGTTCTATGAATTGATAAAGGATCTGCGCCTCTTCTAAATCAGGAAATCCCTTATCCGCCATTCTGGCACACCTGAAGCGAAATGCTTCTTCCTCAATCTCTGCATCAATTTCCCAGTATAAGGACTCCATCACGCGCATATAAAGGTCTGGGTCAATGTCCCGCATGATCTTTATGAGGTTTTCTAATTCAGTACGTCCAAACTTCTTGTATTTGAAGTCTAGATAATAGAAGTTGTCTAAGGTGAAAAAATTCTTATACGCCTCTATTCCCTCTTCCTCTTCCAATTTATATACCCTGATATATTTCTTGAGAAAGACAACCAAAATATCCAGACTCATGTGTTGTAATGTCTCAAATATCTTCTCCTCTCCACATTTCTGAAGGAGCCTAAACCACTTGAGTGCCTCCTGGGCCCTAAATTTATCCTTTAACCAGAACTCTACATCAAAAATGTATTCCATCTGTCTGGGGCTGGTTAGAGTTATAAGCTCAAGTGCATCTGCCTCACCAATCTCCTTGATGGTAAAAAATAGCTCCTCTTCCGGGATCGCCTGGACTAACTCCCTGCTTTTATTGGACGAAAGGATAAGATTCTGTCTATCCTGACCCTTGGCCTCCAAAACCAGTGCCAACTGGTCTTTAAATGGAAGGGTGTTAATTTTGGAAGGCGCCCTAAGCCACTCTCTGATATCTCTTTTAGGCAGGCGTGTCCAATCCTTTGCTATCTGTGTAGGGACATTCTTGTTCATAAGGAGGTTAAAAATATACTGTATGTACGGTTTCCAATTAGCACCATAGCTGTAACTATTAATCCAGCGATGGAAACCCCTAAGGCAATGGCAAGGAAGGATTTAAGCTTGTTCATTCCAAAAAACCAAGCCCCCAATGTCCCTGTGTAAGCACCGGTAACTGGGAGTGGAATAGCCACAAATAGGGTCAAGCCAAAATATCCCCATCTTTCTATTTTGTGATGCAATCTTTTCCTAGTTTTTTCCATGAATCTAGGGAATGTTTGTTTATAGATGCTTACCGCCATCAAATGATGGTGTATATATCCCAGAAAGATATACACCAGGGGGACAACCGCCAAGTTTGCTATTACACACACTGCATAAGCCAATAATGGATTAGTGCCTATTAACAATGCTGCTGGAATTCCTCCCCTTAATTCTGCTACAGGTAATAAGCTCAATAATATAGCCCTGGTCAATGACAAGAATTTACTCCTTCCATCCATATTTTCCTATAAGGCTGACAAACCGACAACCACCCAGGTTCTGGCGGATCAATCTGCCATCCTCCTTTTTAGTAACCTTAATCAGTGATTGGGAAAAGCGGTCACCTAGAGGAACAGCCAATCTACCATCCACCCCAAGCTGCTCTAGTAAAGGCTGAGGAATTTCTGGGGCTCCGGCTGTCACTAAAATAGCATGGAAAGGAGCTTCTTCTTTCCAACCATATGTTCCATTGTCAACCTTAAGCACTACATTAAAATATTTAAGTTTGTCCAGAATCTTTCTGGCCTTCTCCAGGAGAGATGGTATTCGCTCAATGGAGTATACCTTTTCTGAAAGTTCAGCCAAGATAGCAGTTTGGTAGCCAGAACCTGTTCCTATCTCTAGCACCCTTTCGCTGCCCCTAAGTTCAAGGGCCTCTGTCATGAGGGCCACCATGTAAGGTTGAGAAATAGTTTGGTTTTCTCCAATGGGAAGGGGATAGTCATTATAGGCCTGGTCTTGCAGGGCCTCATCAACAAAAAGGTGACGAGGAACTTTCAACATGGCTTGAAGGACTCGCTCATCCCGGATACCACGGGCGGCTATTTGAGTTTGAACCATCTTCTCACGGGCTGTACGAAAGTCCTTCATGTGCCTGGGAATAATATAGGCAAGGGCCCTGAAGGGCCTTTTCAGAGCTCCTCTGAGCAATTTATCTCATAATAGTCAAAAATTAACCAAAAAGTCAAAAGCTATTTTTGAATCTTAAGGTATTGACAGATATTGCAAAATCTGTTATCAACTTATTCAATTGAGCTCGCAAAACATGGAGGCAGAGATGGATGAACAAGGCGGAAACACGGTGAAGATTAAGGATGAAAAAGGTAAGGAAGTTCCTCGGAGGAAAAGGTCTTCACCCCTGGCAAACCTGGTTATTTCCTTCTTGGAAGATCAGGGCTTTGAGGTTTACAGAATGCAGAGCGTCCAAGAGGCGTATCAAGTCAAAAGCGATGGTGAAATCTTGAGGCTTTATATAACTCGTAAGGGATAGGATGACATAAATAATAATCACTTGTGTGAGACCTTACCTCTTGAGATTTTATAGTGTGTCCAATGAAGGTTGTATCAATTCCCATGATGAATGAATCACTCCTTGGATCCCATTACCAAGGATAACGTGAAGGAGAGTCTACAAGCCTTTAGAAAATTGAGGATGCTTGACAAATAGGCAGTACATCAAGTATTAGCCCCATAGAGTTCCGTAAGCAGAACCAGCTCCATAAGTCCATTAATTAGATTTAGTCTCATAAACGGAGACCGGAATTGTACGAACACTATTGGGGACTGAAGGAACTGCCATTTGAAAATGTTCCCGATCCTAGATTCTTCTACCGGTCTCCTCAACATGAAGAGGCTTTAGGGAGATTGAGCTATGCCGTGAGAACATGCAAGGGAACGGCCCTGTTGACCGCTGAGATAGGGAGTGGGAAAACGTTGGTCAGCCGAGCCCTTATCCTCGAACTTATGCTTGAAAGTAGATGGAAGATTGCCCTTATTACCTACCCTGCGCTTAGTGCCATGGAACTCCTGAGAGAAATACTATACCAATTAGGAGTTAACACTCCCCAAGGGACCAAAGTGGATTTGCTTCACTCTCTGAATAACGAGATGGTAAAAAATATGAAAGATGGAAAACATACAGTAATTATAATTGATGAGGCCCAAACTATAGACGACATGAATATTTTTGAAGAACTCCGCTTGCTCTTAAATTTCCAACTGAATGAACGTTTTCTTTTAACCTTAATTCTTTTAGGACAACCAAATTTGAGGGAAAAAATTTCTAAAATTCCAGCACTGGAACAGAGAATATTCATAAAATACTACTTGAGTGCCTTGAGCCTTTCTCAGACAGAAGAGTATATAGCCTTCCGCTTGCGCACAGCAGGCTCACAGAGGAACGTATTCACTAAGGAGGCCATTAAAATCATACATGAATATTCTCAAGGCATACCTAGGAAAATCAATAGTGTCTGTGACTTGAGTTTGTTAAGCGGCTTCAGTAGAAAATTAAAACATATCGACTCAGATATAATTAATTGGGTTGGCTGATGAGATACGGTAAGAACCCTTAAAGGAAATCGGAGGTTCAGAGAAGGCTTAAATGGCACCCTCAAATAAATCCAGGGATCTCGCTGACATAGCCAGAGCGAAGTCCTACAAATTTGACCCTCTTAAGCGGATTTCAAAGGAAACAAATGTTCAAGAGGAGCCAGTGGATGCTCCTAGATATCAGGATGAGACCAAGTTAAGAGAAAGATGGGCGAATACTGACAAATTGCAAATTGCATTAATAGAGCAAAATGTTGCATCTAAATACCAAGAGGGCTATTTTAAAAATACACCAGGGCAGACAAATATCAGACACACTGATC